>NZ_JBFAHO010000042.1:0-72312 GCF_040654215.1 Nonomuraea sp. NPDC050733
ATCATCAACGTGCACGTCCTCGTCGCGACCGCCGTCAACGCCGACGGGCGGCGCGAGATCCTCGGCCTGGAGGTCACCAGCGCTGAGGACGGTGCGGGCTGGCTGGCCTTCCTGCGCGGCCTGGTCGCCCGCGGCCTGTCCGGCGTGCAGCTGGTCATCTCCGACTGCCACGCCGGTCTCGTGGCCGCCATCGGCGCCACTCTGACGGGCGCGTCCTGGCAGAGGTGTCGCAGCCACTACCTGCGCAACCTTCTGACCTGCGTGAACAAGTCCGCGCAGCCGTTCGTGGCCACCCTGGTGCGCACCATAGACCTGATCGCCTTCGCCGTCTTCCCCCGCGAGATCTGGCCTCAGATCTGGTCGAACAACCCGCAGCGGTTGAACAAGGAGATCCGCCGCCGCACCGACGTGGTGGGCATCTTCCCTGACCGGGCCTCGATCATCCGGCTGGTCGGTGCTGTGCTGGCCGAACAGACGGACGAGTGGGACGAAGCCCGCCGCTACATGGGCTTGGACATCCTGGCCAAAGCCCGCGTCCGGCTCGTCGCCAGCGACACACCGACGCAGAATCCGCTCCCGCAGACACTTACCGCTTGACCTGCAAAAACAGGATCACGCGAAGATCGATTCATACACCACGTCCGTGGACGTGACCGTCAGCTCAGGCAGAACTCGTTGCCCTCGATGTCCTGCATCACGAGGCACGACTCGTTTTCTTCATCGGCGGGCAGGAGCCGCACGCGTTTCGCGCCGAGAGGGATCAATCGTGCGCATTCGGCCTCGAGGGTTGCCAGGCGCTCTGCACCGACGAGTCCGGTGCCGACCCGCACGTCAAGGTGCAGCCGATTCTTGACGACCTTGCCTTCGGGAACGCGCTGGAAGTACAGCCGCGGACCGACACCCGAGGGGTCGCTGCATGCGAACCATGAGTCCCGCTGCTCGGGCGGCAGCGTGCGATTGAAGTCGTCCCAACTGGCGAACCCCTCAGGCGGCGCCGGCGCGACATACCCCAACACCTCGCACCAGAAGCGACCGACACGCTCAGGTGAAGCGCAATCGAAGGCGACTTGAATCTGCTTAACGGATACCATGGGAAAATCCTGCCATAGACCACTATGCATACCGTAATCGCCCACCGTGCACCCTGGCCGGATTGACGAAGTCCTGAAAGATCCACAGCTCCAGCCTGAACGCCTCGCCCGTCGAAGGGTTGCGAGATACATCGTTATCTGGCAAGACCAAGATCGAATGGCCATGGTGAGCAGGGAATCATCCCTGGCCTTGCGCGATCCTGACGCCGACGACTCCGACGACGAGGATTGATGGGGATGCCCCCGCTCCGGGTCCCGAACATTTCCGCGCCCAGGGGGTGCCCGTCAAGGACGAGGACGTATGGGCAGTTCCATCAGGTCGGGTGCGCGCTGAAGGCGGTCGTCCAGGTAAGCAAGATCCGGAACATGTGCGGATTGTGACCAGCAGTCGACCAGGATTACGGCACGAAACCCAAGGTCATACCCGCAGCGGCCCGAAGATGGACCTTCCACTTTTAATCCGTAGGCTCCGGGTTCGAGCCCCGGGCGCCCTACCAGCTCGAACGCCTCTCCTCGATCTTGCTTTGCGAGGTCGTACAGCCAGCTTTTACAGCCAGGAGGGCCGGAACCCATTCTCTGGGAGTCCGGCCCTTCGTGGTTCCGAGGCTCATGCGAAGAGCCGCTTCACGACCGCGTCGACGGCCGCCTGTTCGATGTCGGGAAGCACGTGGGCGTACGTGTTCATGGTCAGGGCGATCTGGCTGTGGCCGAGTTCTTCATGACCGTTCGCGGGAAGGCGCCACAGGCCAGGAGGTACGAGGCGCAGGCATGGCGGGGATCGTGCAGCCGCAGCCAGTCGAGGCCGGCCTTCGCCCTGGCCTTCCGCCAGCGGGTGCAGCCCCCCACACCACAACATCCCGACCCCAAGCCCTCCAACAGTCGCTACACGCCCGAATCAAACGGATCGACCATCAGCAGCACCCGGTCGGCCTCGACATCGAACCCGAGATCTGGATGACCAGGGGATCCCTCCGCACTCATCAATACGGACTTCCCGAGACGCCGTCCGATCACGCGGAAGACATCCACCAGGACGTCCAACCGCTCCTGCCCCTGCAGCTCTCTGAGATCGACGTCGAAGTCAATGGACTCAGTCTGATACATCCGGAAGATCATCAGCACTTCGGGGATCGGCCAGACTCTCAGCTCAGGCGTGACCCTCAGCTCAGACATGCCGCCGGCGTAGGCAGCCGCCACCATGTCAGCAGCCGAAGAAAGCCCCATCGGCTCGCCACCCACCGAGTAGGCGTACTGCCAACCTTGTGCCTGAACGAGATCCAGCAGCGCCTGCCAGTCCTCAGCGGTCGTCCCTTCTACAACCACGTCGGGCAACGCTCCGTTGACCTCAGGGTCGAAGAGAGCTCTCACGTCATCCCACGACAGGTCGGGCACAGCACTCATCATCCCTTGAGAACTTGCCTCCGGCGGGGACTCCGACTCCGGGATGATCGCCGCACGGGTCTGGGCGAGGGAGGTCCGTAGATGGCCAGGGTGCAATCTGATCATCCCGGGGCAGTGTGCGCGAAAGGGGCGGCTACGGGGTGCACGACCCCTTGCTGTCGCCGACGCGCAGGCTCAGCGTCGTGCCGTAGTGCTCGCGCATGCTCTGGCCGGCTGGCGGGTCCTGAGTGCAGACGGTGCGTTCGAGGTGCGAACTGTCGTCGTATCCCTCGGTCACGAGGGGTTGGCTGCTGACGCCCGGGAAGCCGAGCTGCAAGGCGGCCTGTCTCGCCTCATTGCCGGTCTTGCCGACGTAGTTCGGCACGACGGGCCAGTTGGTGACGCGGCCGTCGGGCGGGCAGGGCACCTGCGGGGGCAGGAAACCGAATTCCACCTTCTTCGCCTGAGAGTCCTCGACCTGCGTGCAGACGATCCAGGTACCGGAGTAGGACTCGCCGTCGAACAGATGACCGTCCGGCAGGGCCCGGTACGCGGTGGTGTAGGCGGGCCAGGAGCGCCCCACCTCGCCGCTGACGGCGTCGAGCGTCTTTCCCTTGAAAGAGGGCAACGCAGGCGACGGGCGTTGCGATCCGGTGGAGGCGTTCTCCTCGCCCCCACCCGAACAGGCCGCCAGGCCGAGCACGGGCACCGTCAACAGACCGAGAACAACCAGCCTGATCCCCATCATTGCCGCTCCCGAGCGTGGTCGGACATGACACGACGATCATGGTCGTCTGGGCGCCGCAGTGCAACGCCGACACCGGCGATCATCCAGCTCCGCGTCATCTCTCGCTCCTTCGCGTCCGTCGATGAAGGAAGGATGGATGAGGGGCCGTTGAGGATCTGTTGAGTTCACGCTTGGACGCCGGCTCGTACATCCGCACGACGCGCGCGGAAGGTGTGGACGGTACGGGAGACGATGACGGCGGCGGAGGCCAGCGCGGCTGTGGCGGCCCAGAGGTAGAGCGCGAGCCAGACGTAAGTGATCTGGTCCAGCGTGCCCATCCTGTTCATCAGGAGGCCGATCAGGTCGGCCAGGCCGAAGAAGAACGCGATGGGCAGCGCGTAGGGGATCATCCGTACGACGAGGCGCCACACGGGGCGGCCTGCTCGGCGGCGGGCCCAGCTGCGAGCACGGTAGGCCCCCAGGAAGCCGAGTCCGAGGTTGAGCAGGGTCAGGCCGCCCAGCCAGGGATCCGCGGCCGTGGTGAAGGGCGCGGCTCCAGCGTCGGGGCGGCCCTCGATGATGTCGATCAGGCCGTCGGCCATGAGGAGCGCGTCGTCACCGGAGATCATTCCGGTGTTGGTGACGACGGCGATGCCATATCCGGTGGCGGGCAGGAGGGTCTGCGCGGAGTTGTGGGTGAGCAGCCAGCCGGTGTGCCGGAGTTGGGCCGCTCCACCGGCGGTCCTGCCGGTCTCCCATCCCATGCCGTAGGTGCTGCCGCCCACTCCGGACGCGGTCTGGGCGGTCTTCACGGTCTTCTCGGGGAAGACACCGCCGGCGCCGTTCTGCGTGATCAGCCATTTGGCCAGATCGTCGGCGGTGCTGACAACGCCGAAAGAGCCGTTGAGGAACCATTTCGGATGGGAGCGCTCGATGAGGCGGCCGTAGGCGCGAATGTAGCCGGCGCCCTCGCCGGGAAGGTCTCTGGTGGTGTCAACGGTCGTGGTCGACGTCATGCCGAGCGGACGGAACACGGTGGCGGCCATGTAGTCGGCGAACGGCACTCCGGCCACCACCTCGACCAGCCGGGCCGCGACGGCATAGTTGGGGTTGTGGTAGATCATTTTGCTGCCGGGGTCTGTGGCGAGCGGGGCGGTCCGCAGCATCGCGACGGCGTCCTTGAGGGTGTCCGGCGCGGGCAGCGTCAGCTCGGGGAAGGTCTGATCGCTCATCCCCGAGGTCTGCTGGAGCAACTGCCGCACCGTGATCTTCACGGCGCGGTCGTCGGCCATGGTGAATTCCGGCAGGTACTTCCGAACCGGGGCGTCCAGACTGATCTTGTGCTGGTCGGCGAGGTGCAGCACCGCCAATGCCGTGAACGACTTGGATACCGAGGCGAGCGGCATCGGCGTGTCCTTCGTGATCACCTCACCGCCGGCCGTGCGGCCGTAACCCGCGACATGGACGACCTGATTCTTCTTGGTGACCGCGACCAGGGCGCCGGGCAGCCGGGTCCGCTCGACATAGTCACGTACGTAGGCATCGACCGCGCTCGCACTCAGCTCGCCGCTCCTCGGCGCATTCATCGAGGCACTCGCCGCCGTCACCCCTGTCGTCAGTGACACACCGGCGAGAACGGCAATCGCCGCGATCTTCCGTATCTTCATCGAGATTCCCCGAGCTCTTCGTCCGCTGAGAAACGAACGCTAAAAGCCGGTGGGAACGCCGCACAGCGAACGATCGGCAGGCCCCCACCCCGACTTTCGTCAGGTGTCAGTGGTCCAGCTCCTCGGTCATCGCCATGATGTCCAGGTGAACAAGGCGACCGCTTACCATGACGAGCTCGGCGACTTCTTCGCCGAGAATGCTGACACGAGCCCGTACAACGCCTACACCGACAGGCCTGCGATGCTCCGGCTCGCCGGTGACGTCAGCGGAGCCAGAATCCTCGATGTGGGCTGCGCGGCCGGACACTATGCGTCCGAACTGCTGGCACGCGGCGCCCAGGTGGTCGGAGTCGACGGCAGCGCCACGCTGGTGCGCCATGCGCGAGCGCGCGTGAACGACGAGGCAGAACTGCATGTCCACGACCTGGAACAACCGCTGGACTTCGCCACCGACGCGTCATTCGACGGGATCGTGTGCGCCCTTGTCATCCATCACATCAGGAACCGCGCACAACTGCTCGCCGAGCTACGCCGCGTTCTGCGACCCGGCGGATGGCTCCTGGTCTCCACCACCCACCCCACCGCCGACTGGCGGCGCTTCGGCGGCTCCTACTACAGCCACGAGTGGAGCGAGCTGCCCGTGGCGAACGGCACGATGTCGATCCACTACCAGCGCATGCCCTTGGAGACGTTCCTCGGCGAGTTGCTGGCCGCGGGATTCGTACTGGAACAACTCGTCGAGCCGCGCCCGACGTCCGACCTCGAAGAGATCGACGCGAGCGCATACGACAAACTCCATCAAGCCCCGTGCTTCCTCGCCGTGAAGCTGCGGCGTCCCTGACCGCCGTCGTCAGGTCAGGTGCTTCCGCACAACCTGTTGAGCTCCGCGACGTCTGTGTTGATGTCCGCGATCACCTGGTTCGGATCGCCGCCGGTCATGCCGGTCAAGCGGAAGCTCAGCTCCTGGAATTCGCGGGCCAACCGACTGATCTTCGCCCCCACCACTCCTTGCGCGTCGAGGACCGCGCCCATCAGGTCGCTGTACGTCTGCTGAGCCGCGGCCGCCTGGCTGCTGCGGACGGTCCCGGCGTTGCGGCGGTATGCGGTCAGCGCCGCCGCCGCCTCGTCACAGCCGCCGGGACGGACCTCTGACAGCGGTGTGGAGGAGACCGGAACCGCTCGCGTGGAGCTTGACCTTGGTGGCCGGGGCGTTCTGGACTCAGGCGATGGACTCGGGGTCGGCGGTGCGGGCCGGGTGGTGACCGGATCCGGATCCGGTGACGATGACGATGACGATGACGATGACGATGACGGTGAGGGTGACGGTGACGGCGCGGTCGGGGTGAGGGCTGCCGGGTCGGACGGGGGCTGCGGAGGCGGGGTCGGCGGCATCAGGTAGGCGACCAGCGCGACCACGGCGGCAATCGCACCCGCCATAGCGCTCACCGCCGTCCAGTCCAGGCGCAGGCCTGCTCCTCCGCCCGCCCTCGGCGGCTGCGCTGATCCGCTCTTCGTCATGCCCTCATCGTGGCCGAGCCGCCGAACCCGGTCCAGAACCTCGAATTCGCCTCGGTCACCGTACGCGCCCGCCCATCCGGCTCGCCTGGCCCCATCCGCCCCTGAGGACGGAATAGGCTCATGCGTGCAGTCGGCCTGGGCGCAAGGTAAGGGGAACAGGTGAGCGATTCGTTCGTGCATCTTCACGTACACACCGAGTACAGCATGCTCGACGGAGCGGCCAAGATCCGGCCGCTGTTCGCCGAGGCCGAGCGGCTCGGGATGCCGGCGATCGCGATGTCCGACCACGGCAACATGTTCGGCGCCTACGAGTTCCAGAAGGTCGCCAAGGGCAGCGGCGTCAAGCCCATCATCGGGATCGAAGCCTATGTGGCTCCGGACAACCGCTTCCACAAGAAGCAGGTGTTCTGGGGCGCCCGCGCCGAGACCGGGGTGGCGGACGGCGAGGGAGGCAAGGACGTCTCCGGCGGTGGCCGCTTCACCCATATGACCATGTGGGCCAAGGACGCCGACGGGCTGCGCAACCTGTTCCGGCTGTCGTCGCTCGCCTCCTTCGAGGGCTACTACGGCAAGCCGCGCATGGACATGGACCTGATCTCCCAGTACTCCTCGGGGATCATCGCCACCACCGGCTGCCCGTCCGGGGCGGTGCAGACCCGGCTGCGGCTCGGCCAGTACGACGAGGCCGTCAAGGTCGCCTCGGCCTACCAGGACATGTTCGGCAAGGACAGCTACTTCCTGGAGCTGATGGACCACGGGATCAGCATCGAGCGTGAGGTACGGGCCGACCTGCTGCGCCTGGCCAAGGATCTCGACATCCCGCTGCTGGTCACCAACGACTCCCACTACGTGACCGAGGACCAGGCCGACGCGCACGACAGCCTGCTCTGCGTGGGCGTCGGCAAGAACAAGGACGACCCGAACCGGTTCCGGTTCAACGGCTCGGGCTACTACCTCAAGAGCGCGGCGGAGATGCGGGAGCTGTTCTCCGAGCTGCCTCAGGCGTGTGACAACACGCTGCTGATCGCCGAGATGGTCGGCGACTACAGCGACGTGTTCGCCGAGGTGAACCGGATGCCGGACTACCCGGACGTGCCGGAGGGCGAGACTCAGGAGTCGTGGCTGCGCAAGGAGGTCGAGCGCGGCCTGGAGATGCGCTACGGCACGCCGGTGCCGGCCGAGGTGCTGGAGCGCTACGAGACCGAGATGAAGGTCATCGGCCCCATGGGCTTCTCCTCCTACTTCCTCGTCGTGGCCGACATCTGCCGGTACGCCCGGGACAACGGCATCGCGGTCGGACCCGGCCGAGGATCCGCCACCGGCTCGATCGTCGCCTACGCCACCCGCATCACCGAGCTCGACCCGCTGGAGCACGGCCTGCTGTTCGAGCGGTTCCTGAACCCCGAGCGGATCAACCCGCCGGACGTCGACCTCGACTTCGACGACCGCCAGCGCGACCGCATGGTGGCCTACGTCACCGAGAAGTACGGCAGCGAGTACACCGCCCAGGTCAACACCTTCGGCACGATCAAGGCCAAGGCCGCCGTCAAGGACGCCTCGCGCATCCTCGGGTACCCGTTCGTGGTGGGCGACAAGATCACCAAGGCGATGCCGCCGGATGTCATGGGCAAGGGCGTCCCGCTGGCGAAGCTGTTCGACAAGGATCACCCCCGCTACGTGGAAGGCGTGGAGATCCGGGCGCTGTACGAGAACGACCCGGACGTCAAGAAGGTGATCGACACCGGCCTCGGCATCGAGGGCCTGATCCGGGGGACCGGCGTCCACGCCGCCGCGGTGATCCTCTCCTCCCATCCCCTGCTGGACCTGATCCCGATGCACAAGCGGGACAAGGACGGCGTGGTCATCACCGGGTTCGACTATCCCTCATGCGAGGAAATGGGCCTGGTCAAGATGGACTTCCTGGGTCTGCGGAACCTGGGCATCATCGACCACGCCATCAAGATCATCGAGCAGAACCGGGGCGTCAAGCTCGACACTCTCACGCTCCCCCTGGACGACGAGACCACGTACAAGCTGCTGGCCCGCGGCGACACCCTGGGCGTGTTCCAGCTCGACGGCGGCCCCATGCGGCAGCTCCTCAAGCTGATGGAGCCGAGCCGGTTCGAGGACATCGCCGCCGTGCTCGCCCTGTACCGGCCGGGCCCGATGGCGGCCAACGCGCACACCAACTACGCGCACCGCAAGAACGGCCGCCAGGACATCGAGCCCATCCACCCCGAGCTGAAGGACGCGCTCGACCCCATCCTCGGCCCGACCTTCCACCTGCTGGTCTACCAAGAGCAGATCATGGCCGTCGCCCGGGAGCTGGCCGGCTACACCCTCGGCGGCGCCGACCTGCTGCGCCGCGCCATGGGCAAGAAGAAGCCCGAGATCCTGGCCAAGGAGTTCGTCAACTTCCAGGCCGGCATGCGCGGCAACGGCTACTCCGACGAGGCGATCCAGGCCCTGTGGGACGTCATGCTGCCGTTCTCCGGCTACGCCTTCAACAAGTCCCACACCGCCGGATACGGACTGGTCGCCTACTGGACCGCCTACCTGAAGGCCAACTACCCGGCCGAGTACATGGCCGCCCTGCTGACCAGCGTCGGCGACGACAAGGACAAGGCCGCCGTCTACCTGGCCGAGTGCCGCAAGATGGGCATCCAGGTGCTGCCGCCCGACGTCAACGACTCCCAGCTCGACTTCGTCGCGGTCGGCGACGACAAGGTCCGCTTCGGGCTCGGCGCCGTCCGCAACGTCGGCGAGAACGTCGTCGAGGGCATCGTCAAGGGTCGCAAGGAGAAGGGCGCCTACGCCGACTTCAACGACTTCCTCGACAAGGTGCCGCTGGTGGTGTGCAACAAGCGGGTCATCGAGTCCCTCATCAAGGCGGGCGCGTTCGACTCGCTCGGCCACCCGCGCAAGGGCCTGCTCATGATCCACGAGCAGGCCGTCGACTCGGTCATCGACATCAAGAAGAACGAGGCTCACGGCCAGGACTCGCTGTTCGGCGGCCTGACCGACACCGGCGACGGCGAGAGCTTCACCATCGCCATCCCGGACCTGGCGTGGGACAAGAAGACGCAGCTCGACTTCGAACGGGAGATGCTCGGCCTGTACGTGTCCGACCATCCGCTGGCCGGCACCGAGCGGCTGCTCGCGCGCAACCGCGACACCACGATCGCCGACCTGCTGGAGAGCGGCCGGGACGACCGCGGCGACGTCCGGGTGTGCGGCCTGATCACCAAGGTCGACAAGCGGGTCAACAAGGCCGGCAACATGTGGGCGATCATCACGGTCGAGGACATGGACGCCGCGGTGGAGTGCCTGTTCTTCCCGAAGACGTACGAGCTGTACGTGCCGTACCTGCGTGAGGACCTGGTCGCGTCGGTCGGCGGGCAGATCAACAACCGCGACGGCGCGATCAGCATCTTCGCCCAGGACCTGACCACGATCGACATCTCCAGCGTGACCAGCGACTCCGGGCACCCGGTGACCATCCAGATCCGCGAGGACCGCCTCAACGACAGGCTGGTCGAGGAGCTGCGCAACGTGCTGAAGATGCACGAGGGCAGCGTGCCGTTGCGGATCAACCTGCGTCGGCCGAGCGGTAAGACCACAGTGCTCGCCGTCCCGGAGTTCCCGGTCAACGCCGAGACGTCGTTCGCGGCCGACATCAAGGCGCTGTTCGGGCCGGAGGCGATCAGTCTGTGACCGCGCAGCGGCGCGTCGACGTCGTCATCAGCGACGAGCCGCCGACCTGCCCCCGCTGCGCGAGCAAGGGGCTGCTGCTGGTGCGCGTGCCGCACGACCTGGCCAACGCCGTCGGCCGGCCGGTGCGGGGTCGCACCGGGATCGTCCTGTGCGAGGCGTGCGGCGCCGCGGCGCCGCACGCGGCGCCTCTGATCACGTGGTTCCGCGTGAACGGGCAGGTGGCGGACGAGACCAGCGAGGAGTTCGTACGGCTGCTGGTGGCCTGGGCCGAGCACGCCCGGGTACCGCCGCTGGATGCACGCGCCTTGGAGGATGAGCTCGCCCTGTGGCGGCGCGGCGAGCTGTGACCGTGGTGCCGGGCGTCAGCGTACTCCCTGGCGGAGCCGCGGCTTCTTGAATTTCCAGGGGGTCATAACCCTTTCTGTCAGAAGCGGATACTCAGCCGCAGCAGGCGGCCGGTCTCCGACGGATGGGCCTTCGGACCGTCGCTCGTCCGTCAATCCGCCTGCGCACAGAACAGGAGTCGTCACGGTGCGCTGTTGATCATCGGCGCTCGAAGATTATGCATGGTCGAGCCGAAGAATGACACCACTAGCCGTATATGGATCATGCGATTAGCATCGGCGCTGACCGCACGGACACATCTGTAAACACTCGGGTTGCGAGACCGCCGTAAGTATCTCGCCGGTCTGTGATTGGCAATACGACAGCTCCCCCAGCAGGCTCGTTCCTTCCCCAGAGGTGTTGATGGCGTATCTGCATGCCCAGCTCCACGACCCAGCGCCGGCGACCGCGATGAGGACGGATGCTTACATCTGACATCTACCTGCGCAGCATCGGCGTCCATCTGCCGCCGGTGGTCAGCGTCGAGACGGCTGTCGCCGAAGGTCGCTGTCCGGCCGGCGAGATGGAGCACTTCGGCCTTCGCGGTGCGGCGGTGGCCGGTGACGTACCGGCTCCGGAGCTCGCGCTGCGCGCGGCCCGGCACGCGTTCGAGCGCTCCGGCGGGATGTCACCGCGCGACCTGGATCTCATGCTGTACGCCGACGTCTGGCACCAGGGGCCGGAGGGCTGGCAGCCGCAGTACTACCTGCAACAGCACCTGATCGGCGGCGATGTCCTGGCCGCCGAGCTGCGGCACGGCTGCTGCGGACTGTTCAGCGCGCTGCGGCTCGCCGCCGGGTACCTGCGGCCGGGCGGCACCGCGCTGCTGGTCGGCGCCGACAACCACGGCACCCCGCTGGTCGACCGGTGGCGCATGATCGAGGGCAACGTGGTGGGCGACGCCGGCTGCGCGCTGCTGGTCACCACGGACCCGGGCTTCGCGCAGTTGCGGTCGGTCAACGTGACCGTGCTGCCGGAGGCCGAGTCGGTCAACGACGGCGGCGTGCCGCTGTTCCCGCCCGACGCCACCGTGGGCCGGCCGCTCGACTTCGCCGCCCGCAATCGGGCGTTCCGCGAGCGGCTGCTGGCCCGCGACGGCGCCGACGTCATGCTGGGAATCCAGACGACGCTGATGGAGCTGGTGGAGCGGACCCTCAAGGAGGCGGGGATCACCCTCGACGAGGTGGCGCGCGTGGCCTTCCCGCACGGGCGCTGGGACAGCGTGGAGGAGCGGGCGAGCTGGTTCGGGCTGACCCTGGCCGACACCACCTGGGACTACGGCGCCGGGGTCGGGCACCTCGGGGTCAGCGACCAGTTCGTCGCCCTCGACCACCTGCTGGCCGGCGGGGCGCTGGCCCCCGGCGACTACGTGCTGCTCGTCGGGTGGGGCGCCGGAACCACCATGGCCTGCGCCGTCCTGCGGATCCTCGACATCCCCGCGGAGTACGCCTCCGACGGGCCCGGTTGAGCAGGCGTGCGTGACCGTCTCGGGCGCCGTCGTGGAGATTCTCGAGTCGCCCGTGTGGGCGCGGATACGGGGAGGCGATGTGTGATGGATCGACCGGCCGAAATGATCGCGCTGATCGGGATCGGCTGCCGTCTGCCTGGCGGCGTCCGTTCGGCGGACGAGTTCTGGAACCTGCTGTGCGAGGGCAGGGACGCCAGCGGGCCGGCGCCCGCCGACCGCTGGCGCGACTACGCCGACCGCGGCCCGTCGTACGCGGCGGCGGTACGGCGGACCCTCGCGCACGGCAGTTTCCTGGAGGGGGCGGCCGACTTCGACGCGGAGTTCTTCGGGCTCTCGCCGCGCGAGGCGGAGTTGATGGACCCGCAGCAGCGCCTCGTGATGGAGACCGCGTGGGAGGCGCTGGAGCACGCCGGGGTGTCGCCGGACAGACTGGCCGGCACGGACGCGGGCGTGTACGTGGGCGTCTGCACCGGCGACTACGGGCATCGGCTGCTGGAGGACCTGCCCGACATCGAGGCGTGGACCGGGATCGGCGCCGCCACCTGCGCGGTGGCCAACCGCGTGTCGTATGCGCTGGACCTGCGCGGCCCGAGCCTGGCGGTGGACACGGCGTGCTCGGCGTCGCTGGTCGCCGTCCATCTGGCCGCGCAGGCCCTGCGGGCCGGCGAGACCGACGTGGCGCTGGCCGGCGGGGTCAACCTCATCCTGTCCCCCGGCGAGACGCTGACCCTGGACGCCGCGGGCACGCTGGCACCGGACGGGCGGAGCAAGTCGTTCGACGCCGCCGCCGACGGGTACGGGCGGGGCGAGGGCGCGGCGGTCGTGGTGCTCAAGCGCCTGGCCGACGCCGTACGGGACGGGGACCGGGTCCTCGCGACCATCCGTGGCAGCGCGGTCAGCCAGGACGGCCGCACCGCGGGCATCATGGCGCCGTGCGGCCAGGCGCAGGAGCACGTCATGCGCCGCGCGCTGCGGCAGGCGCGCGTCGAGCCGGAGACGGTCGGTTACGTCGAGGCGCACGGCACCGGCACCGCGGTCGGCGACCCCCTGGAAGCCGGCGCGCTGGGCGCCGTGTACGGGAAGGGCAGGCCCGCGGAGCAGCCGTGCCTGATCGGTTCGGCCAAGTCCAACATCGGTCACCTTGAGGGTGCCGCCGGCATCGCCGGCCTGGTCAAGGCCGTCCTGGCGCTCGAACGCGGCGAGCTCCCGCCGAGCCGGCTCGACACGCCCACTCCGGCCGTCGACTGGGCGGGCGCCGGGCTGCGCGTGGTCGACAAGCCGACGCCGTGGCCCGGCTCCGCGCATCCGCGCCGGGCCGCGGTCTCCGCCTTCGGCTACGGCGGCACCATCGCCCACGTCGTCCTCGAGCAGGCGCCGCCGGCAGGGCCACCCGCCGAGGGGACCGCGGGCGGGCTGTATCCGGTGTCCGCCGCGTCGCGGGCGGCGTTGCTGCAGGCCGCCGGCAACCTCGCCGGTGTCGTCGGCGACCTGCCGGCGGCCGACGTCGGGCACACGCTCGCGCTGCGCCGAGCCCATCTGTCGCACCGGGCGGTGGTGGCGGCGGAGAGCCCGGCCGCGCTGGCCGACCGGCTGCGCGCCCTGTCCACCGGCGCCGCGCACCGGGCGGTGACCACCGGGCAGGTGCTCGTCGATCCCGGTCCCGGCCCGGTGTTCGTCTTCTCCGGACACGGCTCACAGTGGGCCGGCATGGGCCGCGAGCTGCTGGCGACCGAGCCGGCGTTCGCCGCGGTGATCGACGAGCTGGAGCCGGTGTTCGCCGCCGAGATCGGCTTCTCGCCCCGGCAGGTGCTCAGCGAGGACGAGCTGACCGAGGTGGACCGCGTCCAGACCATGATCTTCGCGATGCAGCTCGGCCTCGTCGAGCTGTGGCGTCAGTACGGGGTGCGTCCGCACGCGGTCATCGGTCATTCGGTCGGCGAGATCGCCGCGGCCGTGACGGCCGGGGCGCTGAGCCGCCTGGACGGCGCCCGGTTGATCTGCCGCAGGTCCCGGCTGCTGCGGCGCGTCGCCGGTCGCGGCGCGATGGCCATGGTGCAGGTGCCGTTCGCCCAGGCGATGCGGCTGCTGGGGGACCGTACCGACGTGGTCGCCGCGATCGCGTCGTCGCCCGGCTCGACGGTCGTCTCCGGCGACCCGGACGCCGTGGCCGAGGTGCTGGCCGGCTGGATCGAGGAAGGGATCCCGGCCCGCCGGGTCACCTCGGACGTGGCGTTCCACGGGCCGCAGATGGATCCGCTCCTGGCCGACCTGACCGCCGCCGCGGCCGACCTCACCGTCGGCGCCCCCTGCATCCGCGTCTACTCGACGGCGCTGGACGATCCACGGGAGGCCCCTGGCTTCGACGGCGCGTACTGGGCGGCCAACCTGCGCCGGCCGGTGCGCCTGACCGACGCGGTCGCGGCGGCCGCCGACGACGGATACCGCGCGTTCATCGAGCTGTCCCCCCACCCGGTGGTCACCCACTCGATGCTGGACACGCTGAGCGCGGGCGATCACGACGTCTTCGTCGGCGGGTCGTTGCGGCGGAACCGTCCCACGCGGGCCACCCTGCTGGCCAGTGTGGCCGAAGCGCACTGCGCCGGCCTCGATGTGGACTGGCGTCGGCTGCAGCCGGCCGGCGGGCCGGTCGTGCTCCCCGCGTACCCCTGGCAGCACCGCAGGCACTGGCGTACGCCGTCGGCCCCCGACATGGCCGGTCGCGGCCACGATCCGGACACGCACACGCTGCTCGGCGACGGCATCGATCTCGCGGGCACCGACGTACGGCTCTGGCGGACCGGCGTGGACGACCAGACCCGGCCCTATCCCGGCAGCCATGCCATCGAGGGCGTGGAGATCGTGCCGGCCGCGGTGCTCGCGGCGACCTTCTTCGCCGCCTCCGGCGGTCAGGTGCTCGGCGAGGTGACGATGTCGGCGCCACTGCTGACCGCCGAGCGCCGCGAGGTCCAGGTCGTACGGCAGGGAACCGGGCTGCGGCTGGCGGCCCGTGCCGCGGGCGAACCGGACGCCGCCTGGCAGATGATCGCCACCGCCACGGTGCCCGCCTCGCCGGGAGAGGCGCCCGCTCAGCCGGCGCAGCTCATCCCACCGGCGGATCCGGGCCTGGTCATGCAGCGGCTCGCCGCCGTGGGCGTACCCGGAACCGGGTTCGACTGGACGGTCGAGGAGCTGCTGCGCGGCCACGGCGCGCTGCGCGCCCGGGTACGGTGCGGGCCGGCCGCCACGTGGGCGCCCGTCCTGGACGCGGCGATGTCGGTGGCGCCGAGCGCGTTCCCCGGTGACCCGCTGCTTCGCATGGTGACGCACGTCGATCGGCTGGTCACGGTCGGAGAGCCACCGGACATGGTCGACATCGAGGTGTGGCTCGACCCCGAGCGCACCGACACGGTCCAGGTACGGGTGACCGACGGCGCCGGCGCCGTCGTCGGCTGGCTGTCGGGGCTGCGGTACCCGGTGATCGACGTACCGGCCCCCGCGGAGAACGGCGCCGACGGCGTGCGGCCCGCCGAGTCCATCGCCGGCCTGGGGCCGGAGGAGTTGCGCGCGTTCCTGCTGGAGGAGGTCGGCGCGCAGATCGCCAAGGAGATGCGGCTGGCCCCCACGGACCTGTCGCCGCACCGTCCGCTGATCGAGCAGGGGCTGGACTCGGTGCTGACGGTGGTCGTGCGGCGGCGGCTGGAGAAGCGGTTCCGATGCTCGCTGCCGACGACCCTGCTGTGGCGGCAACCGACCGTCGCCGCGGTCTCCGACTACATCGCCGAGCTGGTGTCCGCCTCAAGCGGCAACGGGAGCGCCGATGCGGGGTGAGTGAGTGGTCGCCTGCCCGTCGGTAGCTCGCTCAGGGGGCATCTGGGCTTCAATCACCCGTCCCCCAGAGCGACGCTACCAATCGGGCTGTTCTTCCCGTCGAGCCTCCCGTTCCGTCCACTCACGGCGCTGGGCCGCCCGCTCCGCTGTCACACGTGCGTGCCGCGCCCGATCCAAGTCCCTTGCACTCGACTGTCTGCGCTTCTCATGTCTGATCGCCAGCCGGACCGACCAATAAATGATGAAGAACAGTGCGACTGCCGGGAGAGCCCAGTTCAGCAACAGGAAGAAACCCTCAGCCATGGAAGCTGCCCTGGCCCCTCCCGCGCCGCTTGATCGACCACGCGACAAGGATGCCCGTGAACGTGAAGCTCAGCGCAAGGGCGACGTACGCGGCCATCTTGTACGGTCCCACCTCGAAGGGATTCTCACCATCGGCGCGGGCCAAGGCGAGCACTTCAAAGGCGGTGCCCAACACGAGGAACTGTACGACTGCGAAGGCGGCAAGCACCTTGAAGGGCGACACGCGGCGATTATGGCTTGCCGCGACATCATCTCCAAGACCAGCCTCCGATCGAGTTTGCGCTTCACGAATGGGGCCCTTCAATCGTCGATCTAGAGTGGCAGGATGTACAGCGCTCCGAGTTCGCGGGAAGAAGCCGAGGGCGTTTGGTCATTCCTTCGTAGGACCGTGCAACATCTGGCTCTGCCCTCAGGCGAGCAGCTTGAGTGGATAGGGACTATGTGCATCGACGAGCTGGCGCTCGACTTCGATGCCGTCTACCCCGCCGCGTGGCCAGCTCGTGACGTCGGGTGGATCTCCAAGGATCTCGACAGCGCACTCATCGAAATCGACCAGATGCTGACCGACCTCACCGAGCAGGCCCCCTCGGCATGGACGGAGGATGCCCTGCGCTCTCATCCTCACTGGGAAGCGATCAGGAGACTTGCTCACCACGCTCTTGCCCTCATGCCAGTCGAGCCGTGGAACGCCGCACCTTGACCGGCTCGCATACGGCCTGGCTTGTAGTCTTCGCCATATGGAGCTTCGATCACCGCTGATCACACAGATCTCCTGGGGCCGGACGGTGATCGAGGGCCTCGGCGAAGGTAAGGACTTCAAGCTCTATCCCGGTGGTGGACGGCCCTGGGACTGGAACGAGACCGGCACACGGCACACTCCTGGCATCCAGCCTGCCGACGTCCGAGAGCTCCTCGACACCGGCAGCCAGGCGATCGTCCTCTCCCGTGGCATGCGACTGCTCCTGCACACGTGTCCCGAGACGCTGGACCTCTTGATGGAGACAGATGTCGAGATCTACGTCGAGGAGACGACGGCCGCCGTCCAGCGTTACAACGCATTGGCGGAAACCATCCCCGTGGGTGGATTGATCCACTCCACTTGTTGATCAGCGGCCAACCTCGTGCGCAAGATCCGAAACATGCGCGGAACGACCGCCTGCCACCGACAATTTCGCCCTCTTGATATGAATGCGGCAGTATCTCCCCAATGGGTTCCCGGATCGCCATCCCCCTGATCGCTCTGTTCGCGGCCTCGGCCTGTGCCCTGTCCCCCGAGGACTCCGCGCCACGCGCGTCCGCTCCACCGGTGACAACGCTGCCCTCCACCGCCGTGCCGCCCTCGACCGGCGCGAGCAGCACGACTCAGGACACCCGCCCGGCGCTGGCGCAGACGTCCAGCACGATGACCGAGAATCTCAAGGTCGAGGTCGTCGGGCTGAACCGGGTCAAGGGCAAGCACCTGATCGCCCAGGTCAGGCTGACCAACACCGGCGGCGAGGAGCGGCTGCCGTGGACGGGCGAGTTGGGTGACAACACCCGCCCGCTCGGCGAGATCCGATGGGCCTCCGGCATCGGAGTGCTCGACGCGCGGGCGCGCACCTGGATCCTGCCGTACCAACCGGCCGACTTCCCGTGTCTGTGCAGCGACCAGAACCGTGACCACCTCGGCTACTTCATCGACCCGGGACAGTCCATCAGCCTGTACGCGGTCATGCCCGCCCCCTCGGGCAACCCCTCCGCCGCCACGGTCGTCACACCCCTGGGGCCGCCGATGGTGGACGTCCCGATCAGCGACGACCCGCCGGTCACGCCGCCCGGGATGACGATCCCCGATCCGGACGCCGAGCCCGTCACCACCGTCACCCGCCGCCTGGTCGCCCCGTCCGAGTCGCTCGACAGGTCGGAGGAGACGGCCGACGACGGCACGGATCTCCACGTCAATCTCTCCTCCGACGTGCTGTTCGCGGTCGACAAGGCCACGCTCACGCCCAGGGCGAAAGTGATCCTGGCGCGCACCGCGAAGCTCATCGACGCCTCGTCGGGCGCCACCGTGCAGGTGGAAGGGCACGCGGACTCCTCCGGCAACGACGCCATCAACGACCCCTTGTCCACCCGCCGTGCCCAGGCCGTGCGTCAGGCGCTGTCCGGGGTGGTCACCAGGCAGGGCGTGGATTTTCAGGCCAAGGGGTACGGTTCGCGCCGTCCGCTCTACAGCAACGACACCGATGAGGGCAGACGCCGCAACCGCCGCGTCACCGTGACGTTCGCCAAGCCCCAGCCGGCCACGACCGCCGCGCCGGCCACGACCCCCGCTCCCGGCGCTACGGGCCTGACGGGTACCGGCAAGGCGGACGGCCAGCCGATCTCCATGGAGATCACCGGCCTGCGGAAGCTGCCGGGCGGCCTCGGGCTGCTGACGTACCGGATCACGAACCAGGGTACGGAGGAGGCCTGGTTCAACGAGCTCCACCAGGCGCGGGACTGGATGTCGTTCAAGTACCAGGCCGCCTTCAACGTCACGCTGACCGACGTGGAAGGCCGCCGCCGGTATCTGCCCGCTCGTCTCCAGGTGGCCGACGGCGACAGCGTGGACTCCTACTGCGCCTGCACGGACCTGTCCGGCGTACGCCTGAGCACCGGGAAGTTCAGCCCCGGCCGGCAACGCGAATTCTGGAGCCTGTTCGCACTGCCCGAGACGGCCGGCACACTGAAGGTCAAGATCGCCGGCTTCGCCGACCTCCAGGTGCCCGTTCGATAGGCCCCGGCGCGGATCCGAGACTGCGTACCATGGCTCAGCCGCGGGGGGCGTACATGATCACCAGGACGCCGATGAGGCAGATGGCCGAGCCGAGGACGTCCCAGCGGTCCGGGTGGAACTTGTCCACCACCACGCCCCAGAGCAGGGAGCCCGCCACGAACACGCCTCCGTAGGCGGCGAGGATGCGGCCGAAGTGGGCGTCCGGCTGCAACGTGGCGACGAACCCGTACAGGCCGAGAGTGATCACCCCGGCCCCGATCCACAGCAGCCCGCGCTGCTCTCTGACTCCCTGCCAGATCAGCCAGGCCCCGCCGATCTCGGCGAGCGCCGCGAGCACGAACAGCAGGAGGGAGCGCGTGACCGTCACGGGTCCGACTGTAGGGGGTCGCCGCCGCGGAGCCGATCCCGCTCGGCGAACGGCAGCGGGCAGCGCGGGCTCAGCCGAGCTTCTGGGCCGCCTTGATCGCACGGAGCGCGACCACGGTCTCCGGCGGATACAGCCGATGGCCGCCGTTCGTCCGGCGCGGCTCTCGTAGCAGGCCACGCCGATGGTAGTAACACAACGTCTGCGCGTTGACCCCTGCGGCCCTGGCGACCTCACCGGTGCGCAACCACCCGCCGTTCACGGCGAGACCCGCGGGGCGCTCCGCGACGCGCGAGCCTGGAGGCCGTCGAGCACGCCGACGTGGGCGGAGGACACCTTCACGTCCAGGACCATGCCGTCAGCGGTGAGGGAGCCAGGGGTGAGGGAGAAGGTGAAGAAGGAGCAGCAGCTCGTCTCCCTGGCGGTCAGGTCGCGCGCGGTCTCCTCCACCTGGGGTCCGCCGTCCAGTGTGAGCCGCAGGTGCGTCGGTCCCATCCGCTCCAGCCCCCGCAGGGCCGTCGCGAACAGCTCGTCGAACTCCGCCACGCGCAGCGGGCGTTCCTCGGTCGGCAGAGTGCATTCCGCCGGCGCCCATTCCATGGTGCCCTCCAGATGCCGTGAACGTGCCTGTGCTCGACGGTAACCCTGTACCTGGGTACGGGATGCAACCCCGGCCGTCGTGGCAGGCTGTCAGCGTGCGGATTGTCTTGCTCGGCCCGGTTCAGGTCCACGGCGACGACGCGAAGCCTGTCGAGATCGCCGGTGCCCGGTTGCGTATGTTGCTGGCCCGGCTGGCTCTGGAGGCGGGTCGTCCCGTGTCCGCCGACTCGCTCATCGACGATCTGTGGGGTGCCGAGGCGCCTGCCGGGGCGTCGGCGGCGTTGCAGGGGCTGGTGTCCCGGCTGCGCCGGGCCCTGGTGGGGACGGGGACGGTGGAGCTGGTGGCGGGAGGCTACCGGCTGCCCGTACGGGCCGAGGACGTGGACGCGCACCGGTTCGAGGAGCTGGCCGGGCAGGGCCGGAGGGAGCTGGCGGCGGGCCGGCTCCAGGAGGCCGCCGCCTTGTCCGGCGCCGCCCTGGACCTGTGGCGGGGCACGGCGCTGGCGGACGTGCTGGAGGCCCCGTTCGCCCGCAACGCCGCCACGCGGCTGGACGAGCTGCGGGTCGCGGCCCTGGAGGACCGCTGCGACGCGGAGGTGCGGCTGGGCAGGCACGCCGAGGTGCCGGCGGATCTCCGTGCGGTGGCCGCCGCGCACCCTCTGCGCGAGCGTACGGCCGAGCTGCGGATGCGGGCCCTGTCAGCGGCGGGACGCCAGTCGGACGCCCTGGCGGTGTACGAGGAGATCCGCGGCAGGCTGGGCGAGGAGCTCGGCGTCGATCCGTCGCCCGAGCTGCAGGAGGTCCATCTGGCATTGCTGCGCGGCGAGCTGGACCGGCCGGTGGTGCCGCCCGAGGCGGCGGCGAGCCGGCTGCCGGCGCAGCTCACCAGCTTCGTCGGCAGGGAGGACGAGCTCGACCGGCTCGCCGAGCTGATGGCCGCCTCCCGGCTGGTCACGATCGTCGGGCCCGGAGGGGCCGGCAAGACGAGGCTGTCGCTGGAGGCGGCGTCCCGTGACCGGGCCTGCGGGCGCGGCCGGGTGTGGTTCGTGCCCCTGGCCGGCGTGGGACAGCCGGACCAGCTCGCCGACGCGGTGCTCGGCGCGCTCGGCGGTCTGTACGGCAGCGGGCAGCCGCAGCAGGCCGATCCGGCGGACCGGATGGTCGAGCGGCTCGACGTCGGCGACGCCGTACTGCTGCTGGACAACTGCGAGCACCTGGTCGAGGACGTGGCGGCGCTGGCCGATCAGCTGCTGGAGCGGTTGCCGCAGCTGAGAATCCTGGCCACCAGCAGGGAGCCGCTGGCGATCACCGGTGAGTCGCTGTGCCACCTGGGCCCACTGGATGTGCCCTCCGGGGAGCCGGAGCTGGAGGAGGCGGCCGGGGCGGCGGGGGTGCGTCTGTTCGTCGACCGGGCCGCGAGCGTGCGGCCGGGGTTCGCACTCGACGCGTCCACGGTGGACGCCGTGGTGGAGATCTGCCGCCGGCTCGACGGGATGCCACTGGCCCTGGAGCTGGCGGCGGCGAAGCTGCGCTCGATGGGCGTGCAGCAGATCGCCCGCCGGCTGGACGACCGGTTCCGGTTGCTGACCTCGGGCAGCAGGACCGCGCTGCCGCGCCAGCGCACGCTGCTGGCCCTGGTCGAGTGGAGCTGGGACCTGCTGGACGAGCCCGAGCGGGTGCTGGCGCGCAGGCTGTCGGCGTTCCCGGGCGGTGCGAGCCTGACGGCGCTGGAGGCGGTCTGCCCGGACGAGTCGCTGCCGGCGGAGGACGTGCTGTACGTGGTCGGCTCCCTGGTGGAGAAGTCCATCGTCCAGCAGGCCGGCGACCGCTACCACATGCTGGAGACGATCAGGGCCTACGCCGCCTCCCGGCTGGCCGCATCGGGTGACGACGTGACCACCCGGTTCGCCGACCACTTCCTGGCGCTGGCCGAGGAGCACGAGCCGCTGCTGCGCACCAGGGACCAGCTCCGCGCGATCGCCGTCTTCGACGCCGAGTACGACAACATGGCCTTCGGGCTGCGGACGGCCCTGGAGGCCGGGGACGCGCCCAGGGCGGCCGAGTTCGTCAGGTCCCTGTTCTGGTACTGGGGACTCAGAGGGATGACCACCCAGTACTCGACGTCCGTGGCCGAGGTGCTCAGGCTCGGCGACGCGCTGCCCGCCCAGGTTCGTGCCGCCTTCAGCGTGGTGCAGAGCGCCGCCGGCCCGGTCGTCGCCGCTGAGAACGTCGCGGACACCGACGCTACGGCCACGATGGCGTTCCACCCCGCGCTGCCGATGCTGCGGATGGCGCAGCTGGCGTCCGTCGCGGGCAGCTCCGAGCTGGTGGAACTCCAGCTCAAGGAGGCGCTGAGCTCCCCGGACCCCTGGGTACGGGCCAGTGTGCTGTGGACGCAGGACCACATCCGGGTGGAGGAGGGCGATCTGACGACCGGCACCCGGATCAGGCAGGAGGCCTTACGCGGCTTCGAGGAGGCCGGCGACCGGTGGGGACTGGTGATGACCCTGCTCCGCATCAGCCGCGACCACTCGCTGCGGGCCGAGCACGACGAGTCCGTCGCCGCCGCGCAGCGGGCGGTCGCGATCAGCTCCGAACTGGACACGGAGCTGCACCTCTACTGGACGAGGACCAGGCTCGCGCGGGAGCGGATGAACAGCGGCGACCTGGACGGCGCGCTGCGGGACATCCACGCCGCCCTGCGCCAGGCCAAGGAGCGCGGCCACCGGCGCATCGAGGCGAACATGCTGTCCTCCCTGGCCACCGCGTACCGCCTGTCGAAGGACGTAGAGCGGGCGGACGGGGCCCTGGACCGGATGGAGGAGCTGGCCAAGCGGCTGCCGTCGTTCGAGGGACTGCCGAGCGACGCGGTCGCCGGCTTCAGGATGTGCAACCGGCTCGCCGAGGGAGCGGCGGGGCCGGCGCGTGAGCTGCTGCCCGGCCTCATCCGCGTGATGTTCGCCCACGGCCACGCGAACGGCCTGTCCTGGGCCGCGGAGCTGCTGGGCTGGCTGCTGGCGCTGGAGGACGACCCGGCCGGGGCCGCCACGGCGCTGGGGATGAGCGCGGTCATCCGCGGCTGGTTCGACGAGGGCGACCCGGAGTTGCGCGTGGTGGTCGCCGGCCTCGTCGAGCGGCTGGGCGAGGACGCGTACCGGTCGGCCTACCGCCGGGGCGCGGAGATGCCGAGGCGGGAGGCGCTGGACCGGCTGGTCGCGCTCGGCGGCCGGCCGGTCAGCCCGTGAACGGTCAGACGGCGTTCCTACGATAGGCCCGCATCGCCGGCGGGAAGAAGACGGCCGCCACCGCGGCCATCCACGCCAGGGTGGTGGCGGTCTACGGGTTCGCGGTGGGCGCCCTCGTCCGGGCCGTGGTACGCCGTCTGCGTCAGCGGCGCGCCGTCCCGGCGTAGCGGCGCAGGTGGGCGGCCGCCGTGGCGAGGTCGGCGGCTGCCGTCGCGCAGGCGGCGACGTGGGCCTCGACGGCCTGGCACAGCCAGGGCGGCGCGACGCCGGCGGCCTTCAGCCCGGCCTCCATCGCGCGCAGGCGCTCGGCGCATTCGGCGAGCGCGCGGGCGTCGGACTCCAGGACCACGGCGTGGGCGGCGATGACCAGGGGCCCTCGGGGGACCAGATCCTGGGGCGCAGGGCGTTCGGCGGGCATCGTGGGATCGGCGGGCATCGGTCCTCCGGTCAGGGGGCCGGCACCGGGACGGCGGCGTCCCGGAGCGTCCGGCGGGTGGTGGCCGACAGGCACAGCAGCGGGCGCGCGCCGTCGAGGCCCAGCTCGCGTAACCGGCGGGCCAGCGGATCGGCCGAGCGCGGCTCGACGGCCAGCCGCAGCCGTGGAACGGGATGCAGACGGGCCGCGCCGCGGGCGCGCACGGACGAGCGCAGCGTCGTGCCCGCCGCCCGCGCGTAGCCGACCAGGTCGCGGTCGCCCACGGGGAGTCCGGGGCCGAGGCGCCCGCCAAGGGTGAGCAGCCGGTCCCCGGGGGCGCCGACGGCGACGCGCACGGACCTCGCGGTCAGCTCGAACTCCAGCGGCGCCAGGTACGGCTCCCCACCCCACAACCGCGGCGCCAGCGCGGAGACGGCGGCGGCGTCCACCACGGAGCCGGCCAGGAAGCCACCCGAGCGCCGCCGGTCGGCGCCACGCGCCAGATCCGGCCAGACGAGCATCGGCGGCGCCGCCGACGACCGCCACGGGCCGGGCACGACGACGCCGAGGTGCAGCTCGCGGTAGGCGCCCACGCTCGTACGACGGTTCCAGGCGGCGTGCAGGGCGACGACGGCGCGTCCGGCCACCCGCACGGCCGGGCCCAGCCCGGTGCCCTTCAGCAGCGCCGCCGCCGCGCCCGCGTCCGCGGCGAAGTACGCCGTGAGGGCGCTGCCGTCCTGGCACCTGATCGGCAGCTCCACGGGCCCCTCCGGGCCCGGCACCGGGTGGGTGGGCACGGCGAGGAACGGGAATCCCTCGGGCCGGGGAGCCCGGTCGAACAGTTGGTACGCCTGCGTGCGCACCACCGCGCCCCGGTAGGGCGCGAGGCGCCCGTCGATCCGTTCGCGGGCCTCGGGGAGGTCGTCGGCGAGGTTGGCGATGTAACGCTCGACGCTGTGGCAGAGCGGGAACAGGTGCGTGGGGTCGGCGTAGTCCACCACGTACCAGTCGGGGTGCAGGTCGAAGCAGCCGCCCGCGCCCTGCCCGTCGAGGGTGGGGACGATGTCGTGCTGGTTGGTGACGCTGGCGACCCAGGTGCGCGGGTCGGCGGGCCGCTTGAAGTCGACGGGAGAGCCGACCGCGACGGCGTGGGTGACGGTGTAGCGGGCGCAGAATCCCGCGTCCTGCGCGAGGTTCATGACGGCGGCGCCGCCCGCGCTGTGCCCGATGAGGGCCAGCTCGGCGCCCTGGGGCAGGCCGTAGTCGGCGACGGCCAGGGCCACGGCCCGGCTGTAGGGACTGTGGGCCAGCACGGCGCTGCTGAAGGCGCCGAGCAGGTCCTGGGGCGAGTCGTGGTCGGGCCGGCCCGCCCGCATGCCGGGCGCCTGGACGACGTGGCGCACCATCCCGTCGGGGCCCTCGACGCTCTGGATGAGCATCCGGCCCGTCGTGCCGACCGCGCTGATGTTGCGCAGGAAGCCGAGGAGGGATCCCTTCGCGGCCAGTCGCGCGGACTCGGCCTCGGGCAGCTCGATCCGGCGCGCGGCCCCCTCCCCCGTGTCGAGGGCGGCGACGGCCCGGTTGCTCATGCCGGTGATCGGGTCGGCCGTGGCGAAGCCCGTTCCGGTGGCGATCAGCCAGGCGGTCGCGTCATTGAGCGGGTTCTCGTCCAGCAGCGCCCGCAGGGCGAGGACCTCGCCGAAGACCGGGGCGAGCTGGCTCAGCACGCGCACCGCGCCGCGGTCCCTGAGCAGCGCGCGCAGCGCGCGGACGGCCTCAAGGTCGCGGTCGGCGGCGGCGGCCTCGATGAGCCGGTCCAGCATGGGGTCGCCGGTCAGCTCGGGGTGGTCGGCGGCGACGGCGGCGATCCGCAGCCGCAGCGAGGTGGCCAGCACGCGTACGGCCAGGCTCTCCGCGCCCGCCAGGGTGCCGAGCGAGGCGGCCAGGGCGCCCAGCCTGCCGCCGGCGGGCGCGTAGCCGAGGCCGCGGCCGTTGGTGATCGCGCGCAGCAGCGCGCCGTGGGCCCGGCAGCCGGCCGAGGGCGCGCGCGGCAGCGCGCGGAGGGCGGCTCCGTCGGTGAGCGCGGCCGTGGCGTGGACCGCCGCGTCCCGGATCACGACGCCGATGTCGGCCAGCTCGCGGGCCGCGGCGCGCAGCGGCTCCGGCTCCGGGCCGGTCTCGCCGCTCACCGATCCGCGCCCCACGACATGCTGACGAAGCGGGGCCGGGGGTCCTCCGGGACGTTGCGGTGCAGCACGTCCGACAGCGATCTCGTGGTGGCGATGACCCGCAGGCCGGTCGGCGAGAAGGTCGCGGCGTTGAACACCCGGGGGGCCAGCAGGGGGTTCGTCAGCGCCTGGGAGAAGGCGTCGATAGCGATGATCTTGGTGAGCAGCGGCGGCAGGATGGCGCCGGGGGCGCCGGGCTCCTCGGCGAACAGGCCGACGTACAGGTCGAGGTCGTCCACACTCCGGTAGAGCTCACGCAGCGCGCCGCTGACCCGCTCGTCGCCGGAGACCTGCTCGAACCGGCGCACCGGGGGGAAGCGGCAGTGCTCGCGGTAGCGGTTGTAGGAGGCCAGCGCGAGGGTCCGCGAGTCGGCGATGCTGGCCGCGTCGACCTCCCTCAGCAGGGGGTCGGTGTTGAACAGCCCGAGGCGGCCGGCGCGCTGGCGGGAGGCGTCCTCGAAGAGCCGGCCGAGGCCGTGCTCGGGGATCAGCGCGCCGCCGAGCAGGGTCTGCTCCATCGGCAGCTCGTGGCCGCCCACGCAGAGCCGGGAGGGGATCAGGCTGTGCCAGCGGTAGACGAGGTTGAACTCCACCGAGGCCCAGTTCTCGCGGTGCCAGGGCGCGTGGGCCAGCAGGGACGACAGCCGCGGGTCGAGGGTGAAGCGGAAGTGGTAGGGCGTGATGTGGTTGATGTACTCCTCGACCACCAGCTTGATCAGCAGCACGATGAGGACGTTGCGGGCCGTCTGGAACAGCCGCTCGTCGTCCCAGCGCGGGTGACTCTCGGCGAGCAGGCGCGCCACCCTGTTGTGCTCGCGCAGGAACAGCACCGTGAGCATGGTGAAGCCGAGCTGGATGTTGCCGCGGTCGCTGCCCGTCGCGAACAGGGTGTCGCGCTGGGCGTCGGTCAGCTCGTCGAAGCGGATGACGCTCAGCGGGGCGAACTCCGGCTTGATCTTGCCGTTCTCGCACAGCTGGGGCGGGAACTCCCCGCCGTCGACGATCCGGCTCTTGAGCAGCCCGCCGTCGAACGCGCGCAGCGCCGCCGTCGCGTCCTCGCGGAGGCCGTACAGCTGGTTCAGGTCGATGTGGTGGTTGGAGCTGTTCCTACGGGGGTCGCGCGGGATGTTGACGTCACCGCGCAGGAAGCCGTCGGTGAACCACTGGGCGAAGTAGGCGAACAGCACCGTGGAGCGCGGGCAGGGGATCATGGTCTCGCCGCGGGTGAACAGCTCGGCGGCCCGCTCGGGGCTGGGCCGGCCGTCGTCGGACGCGGCGGCCGGGGGCAGGTGCCTGCCGCTGTAGGTGCGGTCGGTCAGCGAGGCCCAGGACGTGTAGCCCGCCATGGTGCTCAGCGGCTCGGGCCGTGGGGGCATCTCGCGGATCGCGTGGTCGATCAGCGAGGCGTTGAGGCGCCGCCGCAGGGGCTGGACGGCCTGGACGAGGTCCCAGAACGGCCGGCCGTTGGTCAGCGCCAGGAACCTGAGCCGGTTGACGGCCCCGTCGGTGGCGATGGTCCGTGCCGTCGTCATCATTCCTGCCCTTCGGGGCCGAGCCCCAGGACGAAGCGGTCGGGGAAGATCCCGTGGGAGCGGGCGACCCGGCCTTCCGGCGGTGGCAGCAGACGCACACCGGGGCGCAGCAGCAGGCGGCGCACGACCTCGCAGACGACGACCCTGGCGGGATGGACGCCGAGGCAGGCGTGGTGGCCGTGGCCGAAGAACAGCTGCTGGTGGCCGGGCCGGTCGAGGCGGAACTCGCCGGGCTCCGCCACCACGTCCGCGTCGAACATGGCCGAGGCCGGCGCGGCCAGCACGAACGTGCCCGCGGGGATCGGCGTGGCGCGCGGGGTGCCCGCGGCCAGGACGTGGTCGCGCTCGCACAGCCGGGGAAGCAGCTTGAAGAACGGGTTGAACCGCAGCGCCTCCCAGACGTACCCGTCGAAGCGGGCGGGGTCGGGGTCGCGGGCCGCCTCGACGGCCTGCGCCAGCACCGGCGGGCGCAGCAGGAGCTGCTCGACCGCCTCGGCCATGGCCCCGGGCGCGCTCTCCACGAACCCCAGCGGCAGGCCGGCCATGTTGACCACGACGCGCTCGTCGTTCAGGCCGATCCCGGCGGGCAGGGTGGTGCCGGCGAGCCGGCCGAAGACGGTGTCGGGCAGGTCGTGTCCCGCCCGTCGCGCGGCCCTGAGCTCGGCGAGCCGGCCGCGCAGGTACGCCGTCATCTCCGCGCCCGCCTGGACCGAGGCGGACTGGACGTCCGGGTCGCCGAGGAAGTTGGCGAAGCCGTCGGTGACGATGGCCCGGGTCCACCGGGACAGGGTCTGCGCGTCGGGGCCGGGGAAGCCGAAGTACTGCGCGCAGACGCCGAGCGCGACATGGCGGAACAGCGAGTGGACCGCCTCGACGCGGCCGTCCGGCCAGGCGGCGTCCAGCGCCTCGTCGGCCAGGCGCCCGGCCAGCTCGCGCACGCCGTCCACGTCGCGCGGGTCGAGCATGACCCGCATCAGGCCCTTGTCGCGCCAGTTCATCGCCGTGGCGTCCCGGCCCAGCATGAAGGGGCCGCCCAGCGCGGCGTCGAGGCGCGGGCCGAAGGCGCGCACCGAGAAGACCGACTCGCGGGAGAGCACCTCGATGACGTCGGCGAAGCGGGTCACGACCGTGAAGGCGGGCGTGACGAGGATCGGCCGCCGCTCGCGGAGCTCGGCGAACAGGGCGCGCCAGTCCGTGCGCATCCACTCGCGGACCAGGCCGAACGCGGACGTCGGGTCGCGGGCCAGCGCCTCGTCGTACCTCTCCAGATAGCCGCCCGTGGTCGTCTGACCGACAGCACCCATGCGTGGACCCTTCCGTCTGAAGCCGGAGCGAACAGAGATCATCACGTTCTGTAGCCACAATCTAGACAGGGACGGCCCACCGGCTCATGGCTACGGTGTGCAGTGTTTTGACTCCTCTAAGTGATGAGAACGTCACTCCGAGGCCATTGCCGGGAGCCGGGGAGGCGGCCGTTCAATGAGGAGCCGCATCCGTCTTCGCGATCATGGGAGGTAGCGTGACCTCGTCGGCCATCCCGCAGCCGGGCTCGGGCACGGCGGAGACGGTGACGGTCACCACCGGCCGCCGGACCGTCTACCTGGTCGTCCTCGTGGTGCTTCCCGTGCTGCTGCTGGGCCTCGCCGTGCCCGCCGTCTGGGGATGGGGCATCGGCCCGCAGGACGTGGTCATCGCGGTCGTGATGTACCTGGTCAGCATCTTCGGGATCGCCGTCGGCTACCACCGGCTCTTCACCCACCGGGCGTTCAGGTGCCGCCGGCCGCTGCGTGTCGCGCTCATGCTGGCCGGCGGCATGGCGGTCGAGGGCCCGGTCACCCTGTGGACGGCCGAGCACCGGCGTCACCACAAGTACGCCGACCGCGAGGGCGACCCGCACTCGCCGTGGCGCTACGGCGACGACGGCCTGGCCCTGCTGCGCGGCATGGCGCACGCCCACGTCGGCTGGTTCTGGACCGCGCGCCGGCGCTCCAGCCCCCGGCACTGGGTGCCGGACCTGCTGGCCGATCCGGACGTGCGGCGCTTCGACGCCGCCTACCCGGCGGTCGTGGCGTTGTCGTTCGCGCTGCCGGCCGTGGCGGGCGGGCTGTGGTCGATGTCGTGGGCGGGCGCGTGGACCGCGTTCTTCTGGGGCGGGCTGGTCCGCTACGCCGTGGTGCACCACGTCACGTGGTCGGTGAACTCGGTCGCGCACACCTTCGGCGACCGGCCGTTCCGGACCCGGGACCGCTCCTCGAACGTGTGGTGGGTGGCGTTGCTGACACTCGGCGAGGGCTGGCACAACTGGCACCACGTGGAGCCCACCTGCGCGCGTCATGGGGTGCTCAAGGGGCAGCTCGACCCGAGCGCGCGGCTGATCCGCTGGTTCGAGGCCGCGGGCTGGGCGTACGGCGTGCACTGGCCGGACCCGGGCCGCCTGACGGCCCGCCGCGCCGGCGGGAACAGAGAACGGCCCCACGGCGGGTGACGGCTCCGGCCGGACACCTGTCATCATCCTGCCGAGATCCGCTCGAATCTCCCGTCCGGGCGTATGGTGGCCGTACGGCCAACGACGCGCGAGGATGCATCATCAGCGAATACTTCACCTCATCCCCAACGCCCCGGGCACGGCGCCGCGTGACCGAGACGGCCATCCTCGGCGCCCGCCCCCAGCCTCCGGCGGACGTCGAGCACTGGACCTGCCTCCACGGTCGGCACGCGGGGCAGGGCTGTGTGACGTGTTATCAGGAGGCGGTCGAGGCCGATCCGGCGCTGCCGGTGTGGGAGGTCGCGGTGTGGTTCACCTCCCCCCGGCCGATCCCGATCAGGGCCCTGCACGACGTGCACCGCCACGACCGCCACTTCGCGATCGACCAGCCGTCCACTCCGCTGATCTTCCTGCTGACGGGCCAGGCCCGGGCCGAGCGGGGCGTGGAGGCGGTGGCGGGCCTGGTCGGGTTCCTGGTGCAGAACCGGCACATCGTGGACGAGTTCACCGTGACGGAGGTCCGCGCCGTCCACTCCCTGACGGCCTGACCCGGTCCTACTTCGACAGGTACAGGACCTTCCAGGTGCCCGCGTACAGGCAGGTGTCCGAGGGCCGGGTGGCACTGCTGGGCTGCGCGCAGACCTTCAGCTCGACCTGGTAGACGTCGTGGTGGCTGAAGGAGAACCGCTTCGGGGTGCCGTACGAGCAGTCGCGGACGCTGTGGTGCTTGAACGGCAGGTTGTTCGAGGAGTCCCGGTGCGTGATGCGGAAGACGGCCCAGCCGCAGGTGGAGGTGGCGCGGGTGGAGTCGGTGAGCTTTCCGGTGATCTTGACGGTGTCGGCCGCCGGGATGTCGGCGTGGTCCTCTCCGGAGGCGGTCAGGGCGCCGAGGGCCTTGGCCGCGTGGCCCGGCGCGTAGGAGGGGCCCCAGGGGGTGGCCGTGGCGGCCTGGGCGGCGGGGGTGAACGCGATGAGTGCTGCGGCGAGACCGGACAGGGCCACCAGGGGGCGTGCGATCTTCATGGAGAGTTCCTCTCTCTCGTAGCTGACCGCAATGTCCGCCATACCGCTTTCATGCGGCTTGCGAGCTGACGGACGCCGGACATGCGCGCCCGTCAGGTGACCGTGCAAGGAGCGGCGTTGAGGGTGAACGCCGTGGGCTTCGCGGTGTCGCCCGTGTGGGTGGCCTGGAAGCCGATGCTGGTCGAGGCGCCGGGCGCCAGGGTCGCGTTGTAGGACAGGTTGGCGGCTTTCACCTGGCCGGTGGTGGGGTTGTAGGTGGCGTTCCAGCCGCTGGTGATGGCCTGGCCGGCCGGGAGGGTGAAGGTCAGGGACCAGCCGTTGACGGGCGCGGTGCCGGTGTTGGTGACGGTGAGCGTCTCGGTCAGGCCGGTGTTCCAGGCGTTGGTGGTGACGGTCACGCGGCACGCGCCCGGCGCGGGAGTGACTGTGGGCGTGGGGGTCGGCGTGGGGGTCGGCCCGCCCGTGGTGAGGCCCATGAAGTCGAGGGCCATCGCGGCCATCCCCGAGACCAGGATGTTGTGGGTGCCGCCCTCGACGCTGATCCCCTCGACCGGGGCCGTGACGCCGGTGCCGCCGTAGCGGGTGCGGGTCCAGGCGGGCCGCGGGTGGTCGGTGAGCGCGGGGGTCTGGCCGGCGCCGAGCACGTTCGTCCACTGCTTGAGCTGCTCGCCGAAGTTGGCGTAGCTCAGCGTGGTGTCGTTCGTGCCGTACCAGACCTGCATGCGCGGGCGCGGCCCGGTGTAGCCGGGATAGGCGGCGCGGACCAGGTCGCCCCACTGCTGCGGGGTCTTGATGAGGTTGCCGCTCGAACAGGTGCTGTTCCACATCGAGCCGTCGGTGGTGGCGAAGCAGCCGAACGGCACGCCGGCGAACGCCGCCCCGGCCTTGAACACGTCCGGGTAGTCGCCGAGCAGGACGTTCGTCATCATCGCGCCCGACGACAGGCCCGTGGCGTACACGCGGCCCGCGTCGGCGTTCCGGTGCTGGATCTCCCACTGGACCATGGAGACGATGCCCGCCGGGTCGCTGTTGCCGTTGTGGGTCAGGGCGCCCGGTGTCGAGACGTCGAAGCACAGGCTGCTGCGCGTCACCGACGGGTACACCACGATGAAGCCGTACCGGTCGGCCAGCGACGCGAACTCGGTGCCGGAGTGCATCGCCGGGCCCGAGCCGCCGCAGTAGTGGGCGACCACGAGGACGGCCGGGCGCGCGGTGACGCTCGCCGGGACGTACTCGTACATGCGGAGGTTCGTCGGATTCGCCCCGAAGCCGGTCACCTCGGTCAGCGCCGCCGCCGACGTGGGGAGCGCGGAGGCGAGCCAGCCGCAGACCGCCACCGCGAGGGTGACGAGCATCGCCATGACCTTCGTCGTCGTCCTCATCGCCGCGCGGCCTCCTCAGGCTTCGGGTGGCCCGCACGCTAGGGAGGTGCGGCGGGGGCGTCAACGCGGCGGCCGGGCGCGCGTCCGCCACCTCGGCGCGCCGCTGAAACTTTCACGGCCGCGGTGCGGGCTTCCGCGCCTCTACCGGCGTCATGCGGTACGGGGCCCACGCCCTGCCGGGGGCGGTCCTTTACAGGCGGGCCGGGCGAACCCAGCATGAGGCGACTTCGATCATCGTGCGTCGATTGGACCCCCCATGAGGACTCGCCGTCTCTGCGCCGCCGCCGCCTCGACGGTGCTCCTGGGCGCCCTCGCCCTCGCCGGGCCGGACGCGGCCGGGGCGAGCGCGGCCACGAGCGCGTCAGCCGCGCCGGTGAGCGTCACCGTGAACGCCCGCGCGGGGCTCGCGGCCATGCCCGGCACCGGGCTCGGGGTGAACGACGCCATCTGGGACAAGGAACTGGGCACCACGGCGGTGTCGGACCTGCTCAAGGGCGCGGGGGTGCGGATGGTCCGCTACCCCGGCGGCTCCTACGGCGACATCTACCACTGGAAGGACCACACCGCGCCCGGCGGCTACGTCGCCCCGGGGACCGACTTCGACACCTTCATGGCGTCCGTACGGCGGATGGGCGCACAGCCGATGATCATCGCCAACTACGGCACCGGGACCCCCGAGGAGGCGGCCGACTGGGTCCGGTACGCCAACGTGACCAAGAAGTACGGGGCCACGTACTGGACCGTCGGCAACGAGAACTACGGCAACGGCCACTACGGCGCCGACTGGGAGGCGGACAACCACGCGGACAAGAGCCCCACGGCGTACGCGAACGGCGTCGTCGCCTTCGCCGACGCGATGAAGGCCGTCGACCCCGGCATCAAGGTCGGCGCGGTGCTCACCGCGCCGGGGAACTGGCCGGACGGCATCGTCGCCGGCGGCGATCCGGCCACGTGGAACCAGACCGTGCTGTCCGTCGCCGGGTCGAAGATCGACTTCGTGGACGTGCACTGGTACCCGGGCGGGAGCACGGCCGCCGAGGCGCTGGCCAGGCCGGAGCAGATCGCCGACCTGGTGCACGCGACGCGCGAGCAGATCACCCGGTACGCCCCGGCCGGCGCCGGGCGCATCGGCATCAGCCTGACCGAGATGAACGTGGGGGTGGGCCAGAACACCCAGCCGGGCGCGCTGTTCCTCGCCGACGCCTACAGCGGGCTGCTGGAGAGCGGCGTCTTCACGGTCCAGTGGTGGAACGTCCACAACGGCATCGGCACGGTCTCGACGGTGGCGGGCCAGACCGACTACGGCGACTTCGGCCTGCTGTCCAGCGGCACATGCCTGGCCGACGGCACGACCTGCGAGCCGCCGCTGAACACGCCCTTCGCGCCGTACCACGGCCTGGCCATGATGAACGCCTTCGTCCGGCCCGGCGACCAGTTCGTCCGGGCGGGCACCGACGAGCCGCTGGTGACCGCGCACGCCGCGCGCCGCGCCGACGGCGACCTCGCGGTGCTGCTGGTCAACAAGGACCCCGACAACGCCCGCACGGTCACCGTCGACTACACCGGCTACACCCCGGCCGCCGACGCGCCGACCGTGTACTCGTACGTCAACGGCGGCACCGCCGTCACCACGGACCGGACGGGCAGCGCGAAGAGCCGGACACTGCCGCCGTACTCGCTGACCACGCTCGTGCTGCACCCGGCGGGCCAGGTCACCGGGGCGCCCGGAGCTCCCGGCCGGCCCGCCGCCTCCGGCGTCACCGACCGCGCCGCCACCCTCTCGTGGACCGCGTCGGCGGCGGGCGCGCACCCCGTCGCCAAGTACGAGGTCCACCAGCAGAACGGCGCGACCGACGAGCAGCTCGGCGAGAGCACCGGCACGTCGTTCACCGTCACGAACCTCACCCCCGGCACCCGGTACACGGTCAACGTGCTGGCCCGGGACACGGCCGGCAACGTGAGCTGGGCCTCGCCGCCGCTCACGTTCACCACCGGCAGCCCGGCCACGAGCACGTGCACGGTGAAGTTCGGCGCCAACGGCGACTGGGGCAGCGGCTACGTCGCGGCCGTGGACATCACCAACACCGGGCCGGCCGCGATCGACGGCTGGACGCTCACGTTCGACTGGCCGACCGGGTGGCAGCGGATGAACGGCGGCTGGAACGCGAACTGGGAGCAGAACGGCCGCACCGTCAAGGCCACCAGCCTGGACACCAACGGCAAGCTGGCGGCGGGCGGGGGCAGCGTGAGCGTGGGCTTCGTCGCCGGGTACACCGGCCCCAACCTCCTGCCGCCGGTCTTCACCCTGAACGGCACGGTCTGCCACACGTCCTGACGACGCCTTCAGGAGCCGAGACGGATGAGCATCTTGCCGGTGTTGGCTCCGCGGAGGAGGCCGAGGAAGGCGTCGACGGCGTTGTCGAGGCCGTCGACGACCGTCTCCTCGCTGCGCAGGGTTCCGTCGCGGAGCCAGGCGGCGGCGAGCGGGACGTACTCGGCGGCCAGGTGCTGGTGGTCGCGGACGAGGAAGCCGCGCAGGGTCAGCCGCTTGCCGACGGCCAGGGAGAGGTTGCTGGGGCCGGGGACGGGCTCGGTGGCGTTGTACTGGGAGATGGCGCCGCAGAGCGCGACCCTGCCGAAGGTGTTGAGCGCGCCGAGGGCGGCCTGGAGATGGTCGCCGCCGACGTTGTCGAAGTAGACGTCGATGCCGTCGGGCGCGGCGTCCGCGAGCTGGCCGGGCAGGTCCCCGGCCCGGTAGTCGATCGCGGCGTCGTAGCCGAACTCCTCCACCAGGCGCCTGGTCTTGGTCGGGCCGCCGGCGGAGCCGATCACCCTGGCCGCGCCCAGGTGCCGGGCCACCCGGCCGGCGATGAGCCCGACGGCTCCGGCCGCGCCCGAGACGAACACGACGTCGCCCTCCTTGACCGGCGCGACCTCCTTGAGCCCGGCGTAGGCGGTCAGCCCCACCATGCCGAGCACGCCGAGGTAGGTCTGCGGCGGCGCGATCTCGGTGTCCACGACCCGCGCCTGGGTGGCGTCGAGGACCGCGTGCTCCCGCCAGCCGCCGGAGTGCAGCACGGTCGCGCCGACCGGCACGCTCTCGGCGTTGGAAACGATGACGGTGCCGACCGCGCCGCCGTCCATGGCCTCGCCGAGCCGGAACGGCGGGACGTACGACTTGACGTCGTTCATCCGGCCGCGCATGTAGGGGTCGACGGACATCCAGTCGTTGCGCACGAGGATCTGCCCCTCGCCCGGATCAGGGAGCGTCGCCTCGACGAGGGCGAAGTCGGCCGGCTTGGGCTCGCCGGAGGGGCGGGCGACCAGGTGGACTTCACGGCTGGGTATCGACATGACATGACTCCGTATTTGTGAGTTATGAACCGTTTTGAGGCTTTGTGCCCAAATTGCCGCAAGAGCCACCGGCCATTGACCCGGGCCGACCGCCGAACTAGGTTCGGTGCACCGACTGGTCGGTTTGCGAATCTCATTCTATAAGGACGGAACGCATGAAGGCTGCACGGCAGGCGTGGCGGCGGCTGGAGCCGGTCCACGGCATGGTCTACTTCATCCCCGAGGCGGCGCGCCGCTACGCCGAGCTCGGGCTCAAGGGCAGGGCCGGGTACTTCGCCTCCCGGAGCGCGGCACTCGGGCGCGCCCCGGCCGAGCAGGTCATCGCGACCTTCTACAACTTCCGCCCCGCCATCGTCCGGCAGGCGCTGCCGGCCGCCTGGGACGTGGTCACCCCCGAGGACATGCTGACCGCCCGGGCCGACGCCGCCGCCGAGGCCCTGCGCCGGGCCGGCATCCACGAGCTGCCCGGCCTGGACGAGGCGGCCGGCCTCGCGCGGCGGGCGGCCGTCGCGGCCTGCGACCACCTGGAGGGCCGCCCGCTGTTCGCCGCCCACGCCGCCCTGCCCTGGCCGGACGAGCCGATCCGTACGCTGTGGCACGCCCAGACGCTGCTGCGCGAGTTCCGTGGCGACGGCCACGTCGCGCTGCTGCTCAGCGAGGGCGTGAGCGGGCTGGAGGCCCTGGTGCTGCACGGCGCGAGCGGCGAGGTGCCCTCCGCCGTCCTCCGGGTCAGCCGCGCCTGGCCGGAGGACGAGTGGGCCGCCGCGGAGCGACGCCTGCGCGAGCGCGGCCTCCTCACCGAGGACGGGCTCAGCGCCGAGGGCCAGGCTCTGCGTCAGCACATCGAGGACCGCACCGACGCCCTCGCCCTGCCCGCCTACGGCGTCCTCGGCGAGGACGGCTGCGAGCGGCTGGCCGAGCTGGCCCGCCCCTTCGGCCGCGCCGTCGTCGACGCCGGCCTGCTCGACATGGGCGCGGCGCTGAGGACCTCCAGCGGTCAGCCGCCCGGTTGAGCCGCCTCCGCGGGCGGGCAGTCCCAGTCGAGCGGGACGCCGAAGGCCTCGTGCAGGCCGGCGCGACCCGCGTCGGTGACCTGGACGACCCGCCGGTCCCGTCCCCGGCACAGCCACTCCAGCGCGAACAGCCGGTCGGCCATGGCCGCGCCGAGCGCACCGGCGAGGTGGTGGCGGTTCTCGCCCCAGTCGACGCAGTACCGGATGGCCGGCCGCCGCCGGGAGAACTCCGCGACGTCGACCCCGAAGGCTTCCAGCTTGCCGAGGCCCGCCTGGGTGATCCGGTACCCGCCGCCGGCATGGGCCACGACACCGTCGTCCACCAGCGCCGCGAGCAGGGCGACGCCGAGCCGTCCGGCGAGGTGGTCGTAACACAGCCGGGCCTGCAGCAGGGCCTGCGCCCGCACGCCCTCGCGCAGCGACCGGACCGGCAGCGGCCGCGCGATCCTGGCCAGCTCCTCCAGCGCCCGGGCCACGTCCGTGCTGGCGAGCCGGTAGTAGCGGTGCCGGCCGTCGTGCTCGACCGTGAGCAGCTTCGCCTCACGCAGCCTGGTCAGGTGGCCGCTGATCGTGGACATGCTCACCCCGGCCTCGGCCGCCAGGGCGCTGGCCGGCAGCACCCCACCGTCGGCGAGCGCGAGCAGCACCCTGGTCCTCGACGGATCGCCGATGGCCGCCGCCACGTGGGCGATGTCGGTCTCCGTTGCGGCGTTCCACACGTGTCCCAGTCTAGAACGACGACATTTCGGCGATCGCCGTAGTAATTCGGCGCAAGACTGGGGTCATGACGGTCCCCACCCGGAACGAGATCGTGTCCACCACGAGAGCCGGCCGGCTGCCGCTGGTCGCGATCTGCCTCGGATACTTCCTGGTCATCCTGGACGTCACCGTGGTCACCGTCGCACTCCCGGCCATCGGCGCCGGCCTGCGCGGCGGGCTGACCGCCCTGCAGTGGGTGGTCGACGGCTACACGCTCGCGTTCGCCGGGCTGCTGCTGTTCTGCGGCGGGCTCGGCGACCGGTTCGGCGGGAAGCCGGTGTTCCTGACCGGGCTGGTGGTGTTCACCGCCGCCTCGATCGGCTGCGGGCTGGCGCCCTCCGCCGGTGCGCTGGTCGGGGCCAGGCTGGTGCAGGGAGCCGGTGCCGCCCTGATGGTGCCCGCCTCGCTCGCGCTGCTGCGCAACGCCTACCCGGACCGCGAGTCACGGGCGCGCGCGTTCGGCGTGTGGGGCATGGTCGCCGGGATCGCCGCCGCCGCCGGTCCGGTGATCGGCGGCGTGCTGGTCTTCACCGTCGGCTGGCGGTGGGTTTTCTACGCCAACGTGCCCTTCGGCCTGCTGGGCTTCCTGCTGACCCTGAGGTACGTCCCGGCGCCCGCGCCGTCCGGCAGCCGGACCGGGCTGGACATACCCGCCCAGGTGGCGGGCGCGCTGGGGCTCGGCGGGCTGACCTGGGCACTGATCGAGGCCGGGGCGCGCGGCTGGGGCGCACCGGCGGTGCTGGGCGGCTTCGCCCTGTTCGCACTCGCGCTGCCGGCCTTCCTCCTGCTCGAACGCCGGGCCCGCGCCCCGATGCTCCCGCTGCGCCTGTTCGGCGACCGGCGGTTCTCCGGGCCGGCGGTCATCGGCGTGCTGCTCAACCTCGGCTTCTACGGGCTGCTGTTCCTCGTGCCGCTGTACTTCCAGCGGGTACGGGACCTCGACCCCCTGATGACCGGCCTGGTCATGCTCCCGATGGCGGCCGCGCCGATGATCTCCTCGCCACTGAGCGGCCGGATCGCCGCCCGCACCGGTCCGTACCCGCCGATGGCATGCGGGCTGGTCATCGGCGGGATCGGCCTGCTCGGCTGGCTGCTCGCCGGCCGGGGCACGGATTACCCGGCGCTGGTGGCGCCGATGGTGCTGACCGGCTTCGGGACCGGACTCACCATGCCGGCGGCGACCACGGCGATCATGGAGGCGGCGCCGGCCGAGCTCGGAGGGGCGGCGTCCGGGGTGCTCAACGTCGCCCGCCAGACCGGGAGCGCGATCGGGGTGGCCCTGGCCGGGACGCTGGTGGCGCGCGGCGATCTCGTGACCGGCCTGCACACCCATGTCGTCGTGGGGGGCGCCGCCTTCTTCGCCGCCGCCGCGCTCACCGCGCTCACCGCCCGGTCCTGAGCCGCGCTCTTCGTCACGTACGAGGTCGGGTTCGCAAGCCCCGCACCCGCGCCTTCCTCAGCAAGGTCCCCTGACCGGCGTTCACACGGGGTGCGTGAGGAGGCGTCGGCCCTCGTCGCGGAAGCCGCGCTTGCCGTAGTAGGCGAACAGGTGGCTCACGTCCATGCCGTTGGGCGCGACGACGATCTCGACCGCCGCGCATCCTTGTCCGGCCGCCCAGCGCAGGCTGTCGTCGATGAGCCGCTCCGCCTCGCCCCGCCGGCGCGCCTCGGGGACGACGTACAGGTCCTCCAGCTCGGCGATCAGTCCCGACTCCAGCCCGAAGGAGGTCGTGGTGATCGCGAACGCGACGACGCGGCCCTCCGCCTCGCTCACCGCGACGCGTGCGGCGGGCGAGGCGACCAGGTGGGCGAGGTTGGCGCGCAGGTCGTCGCGTGAGGTGGTGAAGCCGTCCTCCGCGTAGAAGGCGACGGCCAGGCAGAGCAGGTCGGGCAGGTCGCCGGGGCCGGCGGTGCGGATCGCCATGCGGGCCATGATGGCCGCCCGCCGGGCCCGCGTGCCATCCCTTTTCTCCTGGTACGGCTGCTGGAGGGCGCCCGCACGCCCTCGGGCGCGATCGACGCGGCCCTCCTCGCCGAGCTCCTCGACGGGACGCCGGCCGAGCCCCCGGTCTAGCCTCCAGGGCGGCGGCCGAGAGCGCGCTCGACGGCGAGCCGGGTGAGCCAGCCGAGCCCGGCCGTGAAGAGCGGCGGCCAGACGAGCGGTCCCACGCTGTAGCCGACGACGATCGCCAGCGGGATCCACACCCTGTGGACGGCGCCGTACAGCAGACCCGGCGGACGAACCCCGACGAGGCGGGCCAGGTCGGGCAGCGCCAGGAACACCAGCATGGCCAGGGTGGTCGGCAGGCCGTACTTCTGGCTCTCGAAGATCGCGAAGGCGGCCAGGAACAGCGCGAGCGCCCCCCAGGCGATTCCGCGCGCCCGTTCGGCGGCGCCAGGAGGAGCCTGCGGGCTGTCAGAGGTCACCAGCGGAAGCGTAGTGATCCAACACATTCCCCGTGATACCGGGAAGGGCGTGGCGAGCACGGGGAAGAGGACCGCGCCCGCCACCACCCGAATCAGGAGGTGGCCACCCCGAGCGTGTCGGTCCAGCTCGACTCGTACTTCGTGACGGACGTCTTGGCCTTGAACGGCTTGCCGTCACGGAGGGTGTCGACCGACGTCTCGACCACCGCCATGGAGCCGGTGTCCACCACGACCCCGAACCTCGCCTCGGTTTCCTCGCTCGTGTAGCCGTACGTCAGCTTCACCGTGTCCCCACTCAGCTTGGCGGACCGGACGCCCGGCAAGCCCGACAGCGCCTGGTACGCGGCGGTGCGGACCGGCTTGGGCGCCGGCAGCCGGTAGAGGAGGCTCTCGTACGCCCTCTTCACCCAGCTGTCGAAGTTCTCGGGCAGCACGGGATCCTCTCCCACGGCGGACGCCTTGACGAGCCAGTCCCTCAGCCCCTCGGGCGTAGTCGGCAGGCTCTGGATCTCCTGGAACGACAGCTTCCGCTCGCCGATCAGCCAGTCACTGCCCCTCATCGGCTTGACCGGGGTCCTGTGCGGGGTCGCGGTGAGCTTCACCAGCATGCCCTCGGTCCGGTATGTCCACTTCTGGGGCGAGCCGTCCCGCTTCCACGCGGCCAGGTCGGCGGCGCTCTTCGGCCGCGCCTGATCACTGGAGGACGACCACATAGCGCCGCTGTGGTCCGCCCAATGCTCGGTGACCCGCTCCTGCACGACCCAGTACTTCTCCTTGACGCCCACCTGGCGGGCATGCGTCGCGGTGTAGACGCTCTTGACATACCAGTACCTGCCCTGCGGCTGGCCCTGGACGGAGACATGGACGGAGGCCGAGGTGGCCGAGGTGGCCGAGGTGGCCGTGGCGGCGAGGGCGGGGCTCGCCGTGGCCGCCAGGGCCAGCGCGGCGACGGTGATCACGAAAGGCTTACGCATATCGGTCCTCAGTTCTCGTCGTCGAGGGGGTGGGGGTTGGGCAGGTCGGGTCTCTGGTCGGTCCAGACGCTCGACTCGACCGCGGTGAACCTGACGATCTCCCCCGTCTCGGGGGAGATCGTCTCCACCGCCAGGGGGGCGCCGGTCGTGGAGTCCACGATCAGCCGCTTCCGCACCTCATGGTTCGAGAACGGGGAGTCCGGCCCGGTGTAGGCGACCGCCTGTCCGGTACGGCCGAGCTGGTCGGCGACCTCTCCCTGCGCGGTGACGCCGGGCAGGGAGGCCATCAGCTCGTAGGCGGCGGCCCGGGTCTCCGGGGAGACGGGCACGTGGAGGATGAGGCTGACGAGGTCCCCCAGCAGCGCGGCGGTGGGACGGGGCTTGGGCTCGAGTGCCGCGCGCAGCCGTGACGGATCCGTCGGGAAGTCGCCCATCCTGGTCAGCGGCTTGCCGGCGAACATGATCCGCCAGTCGATGTCCGCCGACTCGGTGGATTCGGCCGGGCCGGGCGCCGCCTCCAGCCGGTCGGGGTCCGCGCCCACCATGGTCGCGGCGCCGGTCGTCGTCTTCTCGTACGTCCAGGCCGTGGGCGAGCCACCGGCCCGCCACGCCTCCTCGTCCCGCGGCGTGGCCGGCCGGGCCCCCAGGTAGCGCTGCACGAGCCAGTGCGTGTCCTGCTTCGCCAGGGGGATCCAGGTCTCCTCGGCCCCGGTGACCTGGAGGTCGTAGCGGCCGCCCGGCTCACGTATCCGGACACCACGGACGATCTTGTTGCCCCACCAGTCGCCGTCGGCGGGCTGCCGGGCGGCCGAGGTGGCGGCGGCCAGCAGGATCTGCTGGGCACTCGGCCTCGTCGGCGGTGCGGCCGGCGGCGGGGCGGCCGAGGAGAGCACCAGCGTGACGGCCGCCGCCGCGCCGGCCAGGCCCGTCCCGAGCGCGGGCCACAGGGCGGCGCGCGTCGGCCGTGACCGCCTGGAGCGCTCGACGTGCTCCGTCAGGACGGATCCGGCGTGCTCCCCCTCGATCAGGGCCCACAGCCGGGCCCGGCCGCGTGCCTTCGTCTCCGCCGAGGGTCCCGGCACGGCGCACCGCTCCCGTACCGCGGACAGGTCATCCATCTGAGTCTCCGTTCATGGGGTTGACGTCGCCGAGGACGGCCCGCACTTTCCTGCGCGCCCGGTTGAGCCGGGAGGCGACCGTGCCGTACGGAATGCGCAGCGACTCGGCCACCTCCTCGTAGGTCAGGCCCGCCAGCGCGACGAGCAGCAGCACGTCGCGGTCGCCCCGGGAGAGACCCACCAACGCCGCCGCGAGCGGCCCCCGCGCGCCCGCAGCGTCCACACGGGTGGTCACCCGCTCCTCCAACCCGGACTCGACCTCGTCGGCGAGCGGCGCGCGGCGGAAGGCCGCGAGCATGCGGGACAGCCCGCGGCGGTGCAGCGCGACGAGGTTGGTCGCGATGCCGTACAACCAGGGCCGCACGGCGCCGCGCGCCGGGTCGAAGGTGTGCCGCTTGCGGAAGGCGATCAGGAACGTCTCGGCGGCCACGTCGTCGGCGGTCTCGGGTCCGAGCCGTACCGAGAGGTAGCGGTAGATCTCCTCGAAGTACCGGTCGTAGAGGTTCGCGAACCGTTCCGGCTCTCGCACCGACGCGGCGATGGCGGCGGCGTCGTCGTCCGCCTGCGTCAGGTGATCGCCCACCTCGGGTGGAGCGGTCATGCGGTGGTCCCTTTCTGTCGCTTACACCGCTTACTCCACCGATCCCGGCAGATCCCTTCACGCTCCCCGAGGACGGTCACCGACCGCTCACAGCGCGTTCACGAAGCGGGAGAAACACGGTCCTCTTGCTGGCCATACGTAGATCTCCCGATGCGGTCGCAGGCCTGATCTGTCTACTGTCTGCCACGTCGAGCGGCGTCCGAGCAAGGTGGCTACATGCGCGGTTTATCCATGTTCGTCTCCACCGTCTTAGTGGTCACGACCCTGACCGGTCCCGCCGCTGGAGCGGTCCGGGCCAAACCGGCGACCGGCTCCTCGGACGTCGTCTACCGGCGGTCCGACTTCTCCACCGGCTCCCCCGAGGGGACCGCCGGCGACGGCGACGGCCTGTCCTTCGCCTCCGCCGCCGGCACCACCTCCTACACCGACGCGCTCGGCACCAGGACGTGGGAGTACGCCCGCTGGACCGGCCCCGAGGAGCAGATCGGCTTCCCCGCCACCGAGCTGATCGCCTCCTGGACCGCCGACATCCCGGCCGGGAGCTGGATGCAGGTCGAGGCGCGCGCCCGCAACGCTGCGGGGCTGACCAAGTGGTACGTGCTCGGCCGCTGGGCGTACGGAGAGGACGCCATCCGCCGCACCTCGGTGCCCGGCCAGGGTGACGCCGACGCCACCGTCTCCGTCGACACGCTGGTCGCCGCGGCCGGCCGCCAGATCAGCGCCTACCAGCTCCGCCTCACCCTCTACCGGACGCCCGGCTCCGGCATCACGCCGCGGGTGCGCACGCTCGGCGCGATGGCCTCGTACGTTCCCGAGCGCAAGACCGTGCCCGCCAGCCCGGCCGGCGGCGCGTGGGGTGTCGAGCTGCCGGTGCCGCGCCGCTCGCAGAACGTCCACGAGGGCCACTACCCCGAGTGGGACGGCGGCGGCCAGGCGTGGTGCAGCCCCACCTCGACCACGATGGTCCTCGGCTACTGGGGCCGGTGGCCGAGCGCCGCGGACACCGCCTGGGTGGACCCCTCGGACCCCGCCCCCGAGGTGGACTACGCCGCGCGCCACAGCTACGACCACGCCTACCAGGGGGCGGGCAACTGGCCGTTCAACACCGCCCACGCGGGGCGGTACGGCATGGACGGGTTCGTGACGCGGCTGCGGTCGCTCACGGAGCTGGAACGGTTCATCTCCGCGGGCGTCCCGGTGATCACGTCGCAGTCGTTCAAGAAGGGCGAGCTGCCGGGCGCGGGGTACGGGACCAACGGGCACATCATGGTGGTCGTCGGCTTCACCTCCACCGGTGACGTGATCGCCAACGACCCGGCGTCGTCCGGCAACGACGCGGTGCGCCGGGTGTACCCGCGGGCGGACTTCGAGAACGTCTGGCAGCGCAGCTCCAGCAGCGGCGGCATCGTGTACGTCATCCACCCGCCGGGCCACGCCCTGCCCGCCACGGTCCCGGGCCTGCCCGCGAGCTGGTGACGCCCTCCGGTCCCCGGACGCCCGGCCGGACGGTCAGTGGAACGCAGGAGAACGGCAAGGCCCCGTAACAGGGCCATCCGCGGCGGGCCGATGGGGCATCATTTCTGTGGTGCTTCACGGCACCGGCGTCCTGGCGGGCAGCGGTACGACCGGAGAGGTGATTCCGGCGAGTCGATTCCTCCCCAATTCACGCAGAAAATGCGGGGCCTGCCGCACCATGCCTGCTTTCCGGACCTTTCCGGGAGTGGCCGCGCGGGGCCCGGCCCGTGAGAAGCGGGACCGCCACCGGGCGCCCGCACGGGCGGTGCCCGGCATGACGGCTGAGCTGCGCACCCGTACGGTCCTCTCCCGCGTGACAGAGACGGCTTACTTGCCGGTACATTCTCTGCGCGGCCCGGATCGGCCGCCCGTTATGCCCCATATAGCGATAATGATGATCGGACGTGCACTCGCATGCCGGACAGCGGAACGAGGGTGAACATGGGCGAGACGACGGCCAGCGGCTCCCGCCAGCAGGCGCGCCCCGGCCGAGGTGTGAGCAGGGCGCAGGAGCCTGAGCTCCGGCAGCTCCTCGCCGGGCTGACCGCCGTCCGTGACGGCGACTTCGGCACCAGGCTGCCCGACGACGCCGGCGGGCTGCTGGGCGAGATCGCCCTGGTCTTCAACGGCATGGTCGACCAGCTCTCGCTGTTCACCTCCGAGGTGACCCGGGTGGCCCGCGAGGTGGGCACCGACGGACGGCTCGGCGGCCAGGCCGAGGTGCCCGGAGTGTCGGGCACCTGGAAGGACCTGACGGAGTCGGTCAACGCCATGGCCGGCAACCTCACCAGCCAGGTGCGCTCCATCGCCGAGGTCACCACCGCGGTCGCCAAGGGCGACCTGTCGCAGAAGATCACCGTGGACGCCCGGGGCGAGATCCTGGAGCTGAAGAACACCGTCAACACGATGGTCGACCAGCTCTCCTCGTTCGCCGACGAGGTCACCCGCGTCGCCCGCGAGGTCGGCACCGAGGGCCAGCTCGGCGGCCAGGCCGACGTGAAGGGCGTCGCGGGCACGTGGCGCGACCTCACCGACTCGGTGAACTACATGGCCGGCAACCTCACCGCCCAGGTCCGCAACATCTCGCAGGTGGCCACCGCCGTCGCCCGCGGCGACCTGTCCCAGAAGATCACCGTGTCGGCCCGGGGCGAGATCCTGGAGCTGAAGAACACGCTGAACACCATGGTGGACCAGCTCTCCTCGTTCGCCGACGAGGTCACCCGCGTCGCCCGCGAGGTCGGCACCGACGGACGGCTGGGCGGCCAGGCCGACGTCAAGGGCGTGTCCGGCACATGGAAGGCGCTGACGGAGTCCGTCAACGTCATGGCCGACAACCTCACCGCCCAGGTGCGCTCCATCGCCGAGGTCACCACCGCGGTCGCCAAGGGCGACCTGTCGCAGAAGATCCGGGTGGACGCCCGGGGCGAGATCCTGGAGCTGAAGGAGACCATCAACACGATGGTCGACCAGCTCTCCGCCTTCGCCGACGAGGTCACCCGCGTCGCCCGCGAGGTCGGCACCGAGGGCCAGCTCGGCGGCCAGGCCACCGTGCGCGGCGTGTCGGGCACCTGGAAGGACCTCACCGACAACGTCAACTTCATGGCCTCCAACCTGACCGGTCAGGTGCGGTCCATCGCCCAGGTGGCCACCGCGGTCGCCAAGGGCGACCTCTCGCAGAAGATCACGGTCGACGCCCGCGGCGAGGTCGCCGCGCTCGCCCAGACGATCAACACGATGGTCGACACGCTGTCCGCGTTCGCCGACGAGGTCACCCGCGTCGCCCGCGAGGTCGGCACCGAGGGCCAGCTCGGCGGCCAGGCCCGAGTCCCCAACGTGGCCGGCACGTGGAAGGACCTCACCGACAACGTCAACTCGATGGCCGACAACCTGACCAACCAGGTGCGCTCCATCGCCCAGGTCACCACGGCCGTCGCCAGGGGCGACCTGACCAGGAAGATCGACGTCGACGCCCGCGGCGAGATCCTGGAGCTCAAGACCACCATCAACACGATGGTCGACCAGCTCTCCTCGTTCGCCGCCGAGGTCACCCGCGTCGCCCGCGAGGTGGGCAGCGAGGGCCGGCTGGGCGGCCAGGCCGAGGTCGAGGGCGTCTCCGGTACGTGGAAGCGGCTCACCGAGAACGTCAACGAGCTGGCCGGCAACCTCACCCGCCAGGTGCGCGCCATCGCCGAGGTCACCAGCGCCGTCACCTCCGGCGACCTGACCCGCTCCATCACGGTGGACGCCGAGGGCGAGCTGGCCGACCTGAAGGACAACATCAACTCGATGGTGGGCTCGCTGCGCGAGACCACCCGGGCCAACCAGGAGCAGGACTGGCTCAAGTCCAACCTGGCCCGCATCTCCAGCCTCATGCAGGGCCACCGCGACCTCGGCGCCGTGGCCGAGCTGGTCATGAGCGAGCTGGCCCCGCTCGTGTCCGCCCAGTACGGCGCCTTCTTCCTGGCCGAGGAGTCGCCGGCCGGCACCGAGCTGAAGCTCATCAACGCCTACGGCTACCCGGCCCGGACCGACCGGCCCACCCGCTTCAGGCTGGGCGAGTCGCTGATCGGGCAGGCCGCCCGCACCCGGCGCACGATCGCGATGGACGGCGTGCCGGCCGACTACGTCAAGGTCTCCTCCGCGCTCGGCGAGACCACGCCCACCTCGGTCGTCGTGCTGCCGATCGTGGTCGAGGAGCAGGTGCTCGGCGTCATCGAGCTGGGCTCGGTCTACGCGTTCACGGCGGTCCACCGGGCGTTCCTGGACCAGCTGATGGAGGCCATCGGCGTCAACGTCAACACCATCATCGCCAACGCCCGCACCGACGAGCTGCTCGTCGAGTCGCAGCGGCTCACCGCGGAGCTCCAGGCCCGCTCGGAGGAGCTGCAGAACCAGCAGGAGGAGCTCCAGCGCTCCAACGCCGAGCTGGAGGAGAAGGCGGCCCTGCTGGCCACCCAGAACCGCGACATCGAGACCAAGAACCTGGAGATCGAGCAGGCCCGGCAGGAGCTGGAGACCCGTGCCCAGCAGCTCGCGCTGGCCTCGAAGTACAAGAGCGAGTTCCTGGCCAACATGAGCCACGAGCTGCGCACCCCGCTCAACAGCCTGCTCATCCTGGCCCAGCTCCTGGCGCAGAACCACACGCGCAACCTCACCCCGAAGCAGGTCGAGTACGCGAGCATCATCCACTCGGCCGGCTCCGACCTGCTGCAGCTCATCAACGACATCCTCGACCTGTCCAAGGTCGAGGCGGGCAAGATGGACATCGCGCCCGAGCGGGTGCCGCTGCGGCAGCTCCTCGACGACATCGAGGCCACGTTCCGCCCGATGACCACGCAGAAGAGCCTCGACTTCGTCGTCACCACGGCCGCCGGCGTCCCGGTCGACGTGCTGACCGACGACTCCAGGCTCCGCCAGGTCCTGCGCAACCTGCTGTCCAACGCGGTGAAGTTCACCGAGGCGGGCAGCGTCGAGCTGCACATCGAGCCGGCCTCGACCACCGAGGTCCCGGCCTCGGTCCGCATGCACGGCTCGGCCATCGCCTTCCGGATCAAGGACACCGGCATCGGCATCGCCGAGCAGCACCTGGAGGCCATCTTCGGGGCGTTCCAGCAGGCCGACGGCACCACCAGCCGCAAGTACGGCGGCACCGGGCTCGGCCTGTCGATCAGCCGCGAGATCGCCTACCTGCTCGGCGGCGCGATCACCGCCCGGAGCGCCCCGGGCAAGGGCAGCGTGTTCACCCTCTACCTGCCGGTGGCGCGCCCCGACTTCGACGAGCCGGCCGCGGGCTCCTCCGCCCGGGAGCGCGACGCCCGCGAGGCGCTGGAGTCCGGCTCGGTGACCGTCACGCCGGCGGTGTCGCCGCCCCAGCCGCAGCAGCAGCGCCGGCTGCTGGTGATCGAGGGGCGCGACCGCGGGCTGCTGTCGCTGGTGGCCGAGAGCGCGGTGGCCGACCTGGCCAACAACCGCGACCGGGGCGACCAGCGTGGGCCCGTCGAGGTCATCAGCGCCGTCGGGGTGCAGGAGGCCGCCACCGCCCTCGCGGCCCAGGCGTACCACTGCATCGTGCTGGAGCTGGACATGGCCGACGGCGCGGCGCTGCGCTTCCTGGAGGACATGGACGGCGACTCGGCGCTGCGCGGCGTGCCCGTCCTGGCGTACAACAACTGGCGGCTGGACCCCGGGCAGGAGTCCAACCTGCAGGCCCGCACCGGCACCCAGCCGCTCGAACTGCTCTCCAGCCTGGACGAGCTGCGTGAGCGCATCGCGCTGCACCTCTCTGCCGAGGGGCCGCACGACGTGCTGCCGCTGGTCAGGCCCGAGGAGGTGCAGCGGCCGGTGACGCAGGCGGTCGACGGGACGCTCGCCGGCCGTACCGTGCTGGTCGTGGACGACGACGCCCGCAACCTGTACGCGCTGACCGGCATCCTGGAGGTCCACGGCCTCCAGGTGCTGCACGCCGAGAACGGCCGCAAGGGCATCGAGACCCTCACCGCCCACCCGGAGATCGACATCGTGCTGATGGACGTGATGATGCCGGAGATGGACGGCTACGCGGCCACGGCCGCCATCCGGAAGATGCCGCAGTACGCCGACCTGCCCATCATCGCGGTGACGGCCAAGGCGATGCCCGGCGACCAGGAGAAGAGCCTGGCCGCGGGGGCGAGCGACTACGTCACCAAGCCGGTCGACGCCGACGACCTGCTGGCCCGGATCCAGCGCCGGCTGGAGGGGTAGCCGCTCGCGGCTCCATCCCGCCCGCCCGGGCCCACAGCAGCCATGACCAGCGTCGAGGAGCAGGACGTGCACGACCCCCAGCAGCCCGCCGATGAAGGCACCCGCCTCGGGCGGCTGGCCGCCACCGTCGAGCGGCTGCGCCGTGAGGTGCGCGAGGCGCACGCTGCGGCGGACGGCCGGGCCCTGATCGAGCTGGCCAAGGGCATCCTGGTGGAGCGGCTGGGCTGCAACCCGGCCGAGGCCGCCAGGCAGCTCACCGCCCTCGCCGAGCGGGCCCGGCTCACGCAGCTCGAACTGGCCGCCGACATCGTCAACCAGGCCGCGCAGGACCGGCTGACCGAGGCGGCCAGCCAGTTCGTCAGCGCGGCCACCGGCCGCGAGGGCACGGCGCCCGGCCCGGGTGGCGGCGACCCCGGCGACCAGGCGTCGATCGCCGTACGGCTGCGCACCGCGGAGAGCGGGGTGCTCGCCGCGGACGACACCCAGTCGGTCAGCGAGTCGCTGCTCCAGCACGCGCTGTCGCCGCTCGGCGCCACGGCCGTCGCGGTGTGGGCGGCCGGCACGGACGGCTCGCTCACCCTGGCCGGCGCGGCGGGGTTCGCGGCCGGTGAGGCGCAGCGGTGGCGGTACGTGCCGCCCGGCGTCGCGACGCCCGCCAGGCAGGCGCTGGTGGAGCGGGGCACCGTGTGGTTCGCCGACCTGTCGGAGTTCGGGCTGCCGTCGATCGGCCACCAGCCCTCGGAGAGCGGCGGCCGGGTCGCCGTCCCCGCGGGCACCGGAGGACGCATCCTCGGCGTGCTGGAGATCGCCTGGACGCATCGCCTCCAGCCGCAGCCGCAGGCGGTCCGGCGGCAGGTGGAGGCGCTGGCCGAGCTGATCGCCCACACCCTGGAGGGGCACCCGGCCCTGCAGGCGGCCCCGCGCCCGCCCCAGTCGGAGCTGATCGACCTGGCCGACGGCCTGCACGACCCCGCCCTCGTCCTGCGGCCCCACCTCGACGCCGACGGACGACTCGTCGACTTCCTCATCCAGCACACCAACTCGAACTTCGTCGACTTCGCGGGCCGCCCCCGGGCCGCGGTCAACGGCGCGCTGTTGCTGGAGGCGTACCCGATGGCGGCGGGCGAGGGCGGCCTGTTCGAGAAGGTCGAGCGCGTCCACGCCACCGGCGAGGCGTTCCGGGCCGAGCGGATGCCGTTGACCGCCATCATCGACCAGGTGCCGCTGACCGCCGTCGCCAACGTCAGCGTCAGCCGCCACGGCGACTGCGTGCTGCTGGTGTGGCGCGTGCTGGACGAGGCGGCGCGGGTGGCGGGGCTGCTCCAGCACGCGCAGCGGCTCGGCCGCATGGGCGGCTTCGAGGAGAACGTCGTCACCGGCGAGATCACCTGGAACGGCCAGCTCTTCTCCCTGCTCGGCCTGCCGGCCAACGCGACGCCCATCCCGCTCCAGCAGCTCCCGCGGCACGCCCACCCGGACGACGGGGTCGCCCTCGGCCGCTTCCTGCGCGGGTTGCTGCACCACCAGCGGCCCGCTTCCACCGCCTTCCGGCTCCAGCGCTCCGACGGGGTGTCACGGCACATCCGGGTGGTCGCCGAGCCGGTGCTGGACGCCCACGGGCGGCTGCTCTGCGTGCGGGGCGCGTACCAGGACATCTCCGCACAGCACTGGACGGAGGTGGCGCTCGCCGCGACGCGTGACCAGCTCGCGCACAGCGAGCAGCAGGCGGCCGAGCACAACCGCCTGGCTCTCCAGCTCCAGCAGGCGATCATGCCGCCCACGCACGGCCCGATCGAAGCGTTCGACCTCCGGATCGCCGTCCGTTACCGGCCCGCCGAGGAGGAGGCGCTGGTCGGCGGCGACTGGTACGACTGCGTGGTGCTGCCGTCCAAGCAGGTGCTGCTGTCGCTCGGCGACGTGGCCGGCCACGGCATCGAGGCGGCCACCGGCATGGTCGTCCTGCGCAACGCGCTGCGCGGCCTGGCCACCACCGGCGCCGGGCCGGCGCAGCTCCTCACCTGGCTCAACCTCGTCGCCCACCACCTGACCGAGCAGGTGACGGCGACGGCCGTCTGCGCGCTGTTCGACCCGGAGACGCGGGTGCTGCGCTGGGCCAGGGCCGGGCACTTCCCGCCGATCATGCTGCGCGACGGCGAGTCGTCGGAGCTGCCGATGATCGACGGCGTCCTGCTGGGGGCGCTGTCCGAGGCCAGGTACGACGAGGGCAGCGTCCAGCTCCTCAAGGACGACGTGCTGCTCATGTACACCGACGGGCTCATCGAGCGGAAGGACCGCAGCCTGGAGCACTCCCAGCGGCAGCTCCTCACGGTCGCCAAGGCGGAGGTGTCGTCGCTGGAGCAGCGGCTCGACCACCTGCTCACGTACAGCAGGTCCGACACGGACGACGACACCTGCGTCATCGGCATCCAGCTCCGCTGACAGCACCGCGCCGGCACAACCACCGGTCTCGCCTGGCCGGGGCACGCGCGGCGGTCGCGGAGCCGGCGCGCTATTCGACGCGCTCGGCGTTGGAGTCGTAGCCGCCCCCGCCCGGGCAGACCCAGGCCCCGGTGAGAGTGCGGTCGTCGGGGCTGAAGACGCCCCGGAAGTAGGCGGGGGAACGGTCGTCAGGGGTGTCGGGGCAGGGTCATCGGGGCGAAGCCGAGATCGGCCAGCGCGGCCGCGCCGCGGGCGGCGTGCTCACCGCCGGCGAGCACCAGGGTCCGCGCCGACTGATAGCGGCAGCCGGCGGTGTCGAACGCGGCTGCCGTGGCGAGCAACCGCTCCTGATCATTGTCGAGCAGCGCTTGGGCCCGCTCCACCAAGGCACCGGCGACCGGGTTGCCGGCCACGACGGTCCGAGCCTTGGCCACACGGTCGCCGGCATCGGGGCTCCCGGCGAGCACGGTAGCTTCGGCGCGCAGCGCCACATACCAGTGCAGCCAGATCCACGTGACCCATTGCCACACCTCGCCGGGCTCAGGCGCCAGCCGCTCCAACGCCTCCGATGCCCGCCCACGATGGAGCAGAAGCATCGCGTCGAAGATCGCCCCGTAGCCGTTGGCATTTCCCGGTGAGGGGTCGAGCTGATTCAGGACGGTGCTCCATTCGCGCCAGGCATCCTGGTCGCCGCGGAGACCGTGGATCGCCGCCACCGCAGCCGCCGGCGGACCGAGGACAGATCTGGCAGGGCTGCCGGACCGCTGCCACGCGTCGAGGAACCGGACACTGCCGGTGAGTGTCTCCTCGACGTTGCCCGCCAACGCGTCGGCCACCAGTAGCCAGCACGTGGCACGATGGCCGACCTCCGCCAGCAATGGATGATCCGCGAGTTGTCGTGCCCCCCGGCGGGCACCCGGCAGGTCGCCCGTGCCGAGGCTGGCCTCGGTGGCCTCGCCGAGCGCCTCGATCAGCTCGTGGGTACCGGCCGGGGTATCGGGTGTGGAGGAGAGGAGCGTGACCCGGCGCCGGGCCGTGCCGGCGGCGGCGAACGTGTCACCAGCCCAGCTCTGGGCGCAGGTGAGCGTATCGAGCGCGGCGGACTCGGCGAGCGGGTCACCCGTGCGGTGAGCGAGTTCGACCGCTCGTTCGGCGCGTGCGATCGTCACCCGCACCGCGTCGCCGTCCAGGCCCTGCGCGGCGCCGATCTCGGTGAGCGCCCGCCCAGCCTCAGCCAGGGCCACCGCTGCCTGGGCAGCCGGGTCGTCGCCGGCCAGCTCCCGCGCCTGGGTGATGAGCCCGATCGCCTCTTCCTGCGGAAGCTTCCCTGCGAACTTGCCGGAGAACCGGTAGGCGTTGGCGGCGGCGGTCGCCAGGTCACAGGCGGCGCCGGCGGTGTCGCCGGACCGGCGGGCGGCGTCCGCGGCCGCGCGGAGCAGGCGGTACATGTCATCACCGTGCATCCGGCAGCCGGCCACGGCCGCGGCATGTCGGAGCATCGACGCGCAGGCGTCGTCGTCGTCGGCGAGCGCGGCGGCCTGCTCATAGCGCCCCTGGGACTCGCCGATCAGGTGACGGGTGAAGGTCAGCTCCGCCAGGTGGCGGGCAAGATCGTGCGCGTCCGTGCGGTGCTCCGGCCGGTCGGCGGCCCACGCCAGGGCCGCACGCAGATCGTCCGCCACCGCGTCGAACCCGGCCCGCCAGTCCTCCCGGGCCACCGCCAGCTCCGCGGCCCTGGCCAGGCACCAGCGAATGTGGCGGGATCGAGTGTCGACCAGCTCACCGGCCTCGGTCAGCCGCTCCACCCCGTACTGGCGGATGGTCTCCAACGCCCGGTACTCCGTCCCGCCCGGGGACGCCGTCACCACCAGCAGGCTCTGTTCGGCCAGCCGGGCCAGTCCCTCGGCGGCAATGCCTTCCTCGCCCCCGGCCACCTCCGCCGCCGCCATGGCGGTGAACGGCGCCACGAACACCGACACCCGGCGCAGCAGCTCCTGGTCGGTCGGCTCCAGCAAGGCGTGGCTCCAGTCCAGCGCCCCTCGCACCGAACGGTGCCGCTCATCCGCACGAGAGCCACCGGTCAGCATCCGCAGCGGGTGGGACAGGGCAGCGGTGATACCGTCCACCCCGAGCGTGGAGCACCGGACGGCGGCCAGCTCGATCGCCAGCGCCATCCCATCCAGCCGCTCACAGATCGCGGCGATCTGGTCGCGCAGTGCGGGATCCAGCGACCGGCCCACCGCCGCCGCCCGCTCCATGAAGAGCGCCACCGCGTCCGAATCACCATCGACGGGCAGCGACAGCGGCGGTACCGGATACACCCGTTCGAAGGGCACCATCAGCCGTGCCCGGCTGGTCGCCAGCACCGTCACCCGAGGGCACGTCGCCAGCAGCCGCTCGAGAAACAGCGCCACCCCGTCCACCACGTGCTCGCAGTTGTCCAGCACCAGCAGCGCATGACGGTCGGCCAGCGCCGCGACCACGGACTCGGTCATGCCACGGCCGGGCTGCTCACCGAGGCCGAGCGCCCCGGCGACCGCGGTGGCGACCAGGTCCGGATCGGTGACTGGAACCAGGACGACGAACCACACCCCGTCGACGTACTCGTCGGCGGCCTCCGCGGCCACCGCCAACGCCAGCCGGGTCTTGCCCACTCCGCCGGGACCGACCGCGGTCACCTGACGGTGTGCCTTGATCTTCTCGGTCAGCTCGGCCCGCTCGCTCCCCCGGCCGACGAACGAGGTCAGCGGGGCCGGCAGCACCGGTGCCGGATGCGACGGGCCGGCGCCGGCCGGCTCGGGCGCGCGCTGGGCGAGCGCCCGCCGATCCGGCACCTCCAGCTTGCGCAGCAGCGAGGAGACGTGACTCTCCACGGTACGCACCGAGAGGCACAGCCGTGCCGCGATCTCGGCGTTGCTGAGATGGGCCCCTACCAGTTCCAGCACCTCGGCTTCCCGAGGTGAGATCTCCGCTCCTGTCACCACTGCCCCAGTGTGCCGCATCCCCTCCCTCCCATCCGCAATGGCCACCGTGCGCGATCCGTGCCGTTGATCCGTGGTCGGGGTCCGTGGTCGGGTTCCGTGGTCGCCACGGATGTGGACCGGCCAGGCCGGGAGGAAAGCTGTGCATACGAACACAGCGGGTCGATGTGACCCACAACCACAGGAGTGACCATGACCGGCTCCCCCGCCCACGGGATCAAGACCGTCCTGCACCCCGTGTCCGACCTGGCCAAGGCCAAGGCCGTGTACGAGGCGCTGCTCGGCGTCCCACCGCAGACCGACTCGGTCTACTACGTCGGGTTCGAGGTCGGGGGCCAGCACATCGGGCTGGTACCGGGCGGCGGGCCGCAGGGCATGACCGCGCCGGTGACCTACTGGCACGTGCCGGACATCGAGGCGCGGCTGTCCGAGTTGGTGGCCGCCGGCGCCACCGTGACCGAGGCCGCGCACGAGGTCGGCGGCGGCCGCCAGGTGGCCACCGTCACCGACCCCGACGGCAACGTCCTCGGCCTCCTGCAGGACAACTGAGCACCTGCCCCCTGTCAGGTCCGCCGCCCGGCGGGCGCCCTCAAGACGACCAGCCCATCGCATCCAAAGGAGCCCTCCCATGACCTCCCTCGCCTCCGTCACCCTGGAAGTCCCCGACGCGGCCGCCGCGGCCGGCTTCTACGACGCCGCCGGGCTGAGCCCGTACGTGGACGTGCGCGCCTCGGACGCGCCGACGTCCGGCTTCCGCGGGTTCGCGCTGTCCCTCGTGGCCTCCCAGCCCGGCAACGTCGACGCCCTCGTCGCCGCCTGCCTCGACGCCGGCGCCACCACGCTGAAGCCGGCCACGAAGAGCTTCTGGGGCTACGGCGCCGTCGTACGCACCCCGGACGGGACGATCTGCAAGATCGCGACCTCGGCCAAGAAGGACACCGGCCCCGCCACCCGGCACATCGACCAGGCCGCACTCCTCCTCGGTGTGGCCGACGTCAAGGCCAGCAAGCGCTTCTACGTGGAGCGCGGCCTCGCCGTGGCCAAGAGCTTCGGCGGCAAGTACGTACAGTTCGACACCCCGTCGTCGGCCGTCACGCTGGCGCTCTACCCGCGCCGCGCCCTCGCCAAGGACGCCGGCGTCCCCCAGGAGGGCACCGGCTCGCACCGGATCGTCATCTGCGGCGATGCCACGTCCTTCACCGACCCCGACGGATTCGTGTGGGAGAGCACCTCCATCTGAGGCAGGCGAGGGGCCGCCCTCGCGCCGTGATCAAGCAGGCGCGAGCCGATGGCCGGGGTCACCCAGGTGAACCGGCAGGGCAGCCGGCAGCGCCCGCGGTTCGGCGGGCAACCCGATCGAACCGCCGATGTATTCGAATCTCCCGCCTCGCGCATCGATGGGTCGCGCAGGTGGCACGACAGCGAGTTCCCCGACCAACCCGATATGAAAGGCAGTGACAGGACATGAACCGGACCGCCAGTGAGAGCCTGCTCAGCGTCAAGGACATCGAGCAGCGGCCCAGGGGGCGCGGAACATGGTTCACGCTCAACGGCGCACTTTGGTCGCTTCAAGCTCTGTTCGGCTTCTTCTTCGCCGGCAGCGGTTTCGGCAAGGTGCTGCTGTACGACGGAGCTCTGTATGCGGCAGCGCCCCGGGCCGTGGCCTGGTACGCCGCGGTGTCGCAGCCCCTGATCGTCTTCATCGGGGTCTGTGAGGTGCTCGGCGGCATCGGCCTGATCCTGCCGGCGATGACAGGGGTCAAAGCGAAGCTGACGCCGCTCGCCGCCGTTGGACTGGCGGTGACGATGATCCTCGCGGCTGGTTTTCATGTCACGCGCAGCGAATACGAGCTGGTGCCCGCGAATCTCCTGCTGGGCGGCGTCGTGGCGTTCATCGCGGTCGGGCGATGGAAGCTGAGGCCCATCGCGCCCGCGATCATGACCACTTCACGCGTACTCAAGTCGCTCGCCGTCCTCGGCGTACTGACCCTCCTGGCATTCGCTCCGACGTGGTACACGATGACCAACGTCCAATTCTGATCACCTGCGCCGGCAGGGGCGGCACTTACCTGAGAGGTAATCGACGCGCCTCACGGTCTCGGTGAGACTGGCCTGGCACCACGTTCTAGGGACAAGGGACATGCCATGACCAGGAAGATCGTCGAAGAGCTGCTCGGCCGCATGGCCAAGGGGGACCACGACGGGGCCGCCGAGCTGTTCGCCGAGGAGATCGACTGGCAGCTCGACTGGCCGGAGGAGGGGCACCCCGCCGTGCCGTGGATCCGGCGGCGCACCGGCCGGAGTGACGTGGCCGGACATTTCCGGATGTTGGCGGAGTACCACGTGCCCGAGCTGAACGGCACCTCGGTCACGCGCATCCTGGTGGACGGGCCCGACGCGGTCGTGCTGGGGCACATCAGGCAGACCGTGCGGGCGAACGGGCGGGCCTACACCTCGGCCTTCGCGCTCCACCTCACGGTCGAGGACGGGCTGATCACGCGGTACCACATCTACGAGGACAGCCTCGCGGTGGCGCGCGCCCTCACCGCCGACACCGACATTTCCGAATAATTCCGCTTTTATCCTTAGACAAATCCCGGCAAATGCGTCTGTACGGCGAGAAATGCGGCGCTGACCGTCAGGCATATTCGCCCGGAAGCCCGTCGGCTTCCCGTCGGCTTCCCGTCGGCCGACCTGGACGCCCCTCGGCCACCACTGCCTGACGATGACCGGGCGAACACCCGGGCCCTGGTCGCCGGGGTGCCTCGGCCCGAACGGGGACGCGCACCGACCGGCCCGTCCTCCGCCGCGGCCGCTTCGCCGCGAGATCCGGGTCACGGACGCCGGTGCTCAGCCGCTCGCCATTTCAATCCACCGGGCGGCATCATCCTGATGATTTTTGCGTCGCCGCGCCTTTACCGAGGAAGGCGAAACACCCGCCACTAATCCTTATTGACGTGTTGGAGCTGGAAATCGTTGGCGGCGTGCATTAGTGGGGATACGCTCGTTATCACAGCCCGGCGGGGTCCATCGGACCACAACCAGCGGACCCCGCCGGACCATTACCCACCCGAAGGAGGGCGTCATGCCGAAGTCCTCTCGCCACCTCAGGATCAGGATCGACGGAGAGTTTCGCGTACGACCGCCGCGCCGCACGTTTCTCGTCGTCAGCCTGATCGCCGTCGTCGTGGCCATCGTCCTGGTGGCCGGTGACAACGCGACGGTCCAGCTCTTCCTGTGACCGGCGGCGCAAGGCCGCCCGCCCTCGCGGTGAGCGGCCTGATGCGCCGGCGCACACGCCGACGACGCGCCCGTACGGGACGACTCCGATGCAGCTCATGATACCTCGGAGTTCGGAAAACAAAGGGCCGCGCCGCTCGTCGACAACGGCCTTGTTCAGGCCGCTTACATTCCGAAGATTTTCCGCCGTCCACAGTTAGCCATTATCCCCCCGCATTTTCCGGCAGGCCGGGTGACGAGCCCATTGTCCGTCACCCGGAACGCCGGCTGTCATAGGCGGCCTGCGCCTCCAGCACCTCGGGCATGTCCGCCTCCAGTTGCTCGATGAGGGCGAGCAGCCGCGCGGCGGCGCGTTCACCGAGCGGCGTGAGGCTGTAGTCCACCCGCGACGGGAAACCCTCACGGGCGCGCCGGTCGACGAATCCGTCGCGTTCGAGCAGTTGCAGCGTCTGCGTGAGCATCTTGTCGCTCACCCCGTCGACGCGGCGGCGCAGCTCGTTGAAGCGCATGGCGTGCTCGTGCAGGCCGAGCAGCACCAGGGGACCCCAGCGGCCGGTGATGTGCTCGAAGGTCGCGCGGGAGGGGCAGGCGCGGGCGAAGACGTCGAACTCAAGCGCCGGCAGAGTCCGCTCCGCCTCGGCGGCGGGCTGTGCGAGTGCGTCCATGCCCTGATGCTACCTCTTGGTTAGCACTTACTTTAAGTTTGCGCTTTCTCGGAGAAAGTGCCATGGTGGGTCACGAACGCCCCGCCACGAAAGGGATCACCATGTACGTCGTCACCGGAGCCACCGGCGCTCTCGGCCGCCTCGCCCTTCAGCAGCTGCTCGACCGGGTCCCCGCGGACCAGGTCGCGGCCGTCGTACGGGACAAGGACAAGGCAGCCGACCTGGCCGCCCGCCGGGTCGAGATCCGCGTCGCCGACTACGACGACCCGGCGAGCCTGCGCGGTACCTTCGCGTCCGGCGACCGGGTGCTGTTCATCTCCGGCAACGAGGTCGGGCGGCGCGCCGCCCAGCACCAGGCGGTCGTGGACGCCGCCAAGGAGGCCGGGGTCGCCCTCCTCGCCTACACCAGCGTCCTCGGCGGGCCGAAGGCCGACTTCGACCTGCCCCGCGAGCACCAGTACACCGAGCAGGCGATCCTCGACGCCGGCGTTCCCTACACCTTCCTGCGCAACGGCTGGTACACCGAGGTCTACACCGAGGGCCTCGGCCAGGTCCTGGAGCGGGGCGCCCTCGTCGGCAGCGCCGGCCGGGGCCGGGTCGCCTCGGCCGCGCGCGCCGACTACGCCGCCGCCGCCGTCGCCGTGCTCACCGGCGAGGGCCACGAGAACAAGGCGTACGAGCTGAGCGGCGACGTCGCCTGGGACCTGGACGAGTACGCGGCCGAGGTGTCCCGGCAGTCCGGCAAGGAGATCACGTACCGGAGCGTGACCCCCGAGGAGCACCGGGAGATCCTCACCGGCGCCGGTCTGCCCGAGCCGATCGTCGCCCTGCTGCTCGACATCGACGACGCCATCGCGCGCGGGCTGCTGGCCAGGACCAGCGGCGAGCTGTCGCGGCTCATCGGCCGCCCGACGACCCCGCTGTCCGACAGCATCGCCGCCGCCCTCCGCTCCTGACCTCGCCGGACTCCCCGGCGGGCGCCTCCCGGCCCGGCGACCCCTCGAACGGGGGCGGGCCGCCGGTCTAGGCTGGGGCGCATGCGCGTAGTGGTGATCGGTGCCAGTGGTCACATCGGCACCTACCTGGTCCCCCGGCTGGTCGACGCGGGTCATGAGGTGGTGGCCGTCAGCCGCGGCAAGCGTGAGCCGTACACCCCCCACGGCGCCTGGTCCCGGGTCACCACCGTGACCGCAGACCGCGAGGCGGAGGAGGCGGACGGAGCGTTCGGCCGGCGGATCGCCGGCCTCGACGCCGACGCGGTCATCGACCTCATCTGCTTCACCGAGGACAGCGCCCGGCAGCTCGCCGAGGCCCTGACCGGGCGCGTGCGCCACTTCCTGCACTGCGGCACGATCTGGATCCACGGTCCCAGCACCCGGGTGCCCACCACCGAGGACCGGCCGCGCCGCCCCATCGGCGAGTACGGCCGGCAGAAGGCGGCCATCGAGTCGTACCTGCTCGACCGGGCGCACCGCGACGGGTTCCCCGCCACGCTGATCCACCCGGGCCACATCACCGGGCCGGGCTGGGTTCCGGTCAACCCGGCGGGCAACCTCGACATCGGCGTGTTCCAGGCGCTGGCCGACGGCGACGAGGTCACGCTGCCCAACCTTGGCATGGAGACGGTCCAGCACGTCCACGCCGACGACGTGGCGCGGCTGTTCATGGACGCACTGGCCGGCCCGTCGGCCTCCGTCGGCGAGAGCTTCCACTCCGTCGCCACGACCGCGCTCACGCTGCGCGGCTACGCCGAGGCGGTGGCGGGCTGGTTCGGCCGCGAGGCGCGGCTGGCGTACCTGCCGTGGGAGCGCTGGCGCGAGACGGTGCCGGAGGAGCACGCCCGCGTCACCTACGACCACATCGCGCACAGCCCTCACTGCTCGATGGAGAAGGCCGCGCGCCTGCTGGGCCACCGCCCGCGCCACACGTCGCTGGAGGCCGTCGCCGAGGCCGTCGACCGGCTGGTACGGACAGGCCGCGTCACCACCTGACCGGGCCGGTCAGTGCCCGGCGACCAGCGTCTTCAGCAGGATGACGACCAGGCCGAGCACCAGGTTGGTCAGCGCCGACACCACGACCACGCCTTTGCCCGAGCCCACCGTGACCGCCGCCGCGACGGCCCATCCCACCTGCGTGGCCACCGCCACACCCAGCGCCACCCAGGCGGCCACGCTGTCCGACAACCCCAGCACCGAGGCCAGCGCGGCGGCCATGGCCGGTGGGAACGCGGCCTGGGCCAGCGGCCAGTCGGCCCGTCCCGCCGCGCGGATCCGGCGCCACGTCAGCGGGTGCAGGCCGTGCTCGACCAGCCGGACGTACACGTGCGCGATCCAGAACACCACACCCGTGCTGATCAGCAGGACCACGAGGTCGGCGACCGAGGACGGCGCGCCGGCCGCGCTTCCGGCGACCACGGACGCGGCCAGCAGCGAGCCGTACACGGCTCCCCCGATCTCGACCCGCTCCGGAGCCTCGTCCGTGTCTCGCGCGTTCATGACAGCAGTGTCGTTGCCGTTCCGCGCAGTGGCGGGGCGGCGTGCCCGGCCATGCACAGATTTGGGACGGTCCAGGAGGGTGAGGCTAGGAAAGGGCGCGGACCGTGGCGGTGAAGACGCCCGGGAGGCGCTGGGCGGCCGGCACGACGAGGCGGGCCGTGCCCGGGCGGCTGGCCGCGTACACCAGGGCTCCCGTGAGCAGCCGGTGCGCCCGCGACAGCCGCAGCCACGCCCGCTCGTACTCCTGGGGCCTGCCCTGCCGCAGGCAGCCGACCAGTGACCGGGCGCACCGCACCGCCAGCGAGACCCCCTCGCCGGTGAGCGCGTCGGTGTAGCCGGCGGCGTCGCCCACCAGCAGCACCCGTCCGGCGACGCGGGCCCGCACGCGCTGGCGCAGCGGCCCGGCGCCGCGCACCGCCGTCGCGGGCGCTTCCCGCAGGCGGGCGCGCAGGGCCGGGAACGCGTCGAGGTGCTCGGCGTAGCCGTGCCGGCGGGTGCTCAGGATCGCCACCCCGACGAGGTCGCCGGCCACCGGCGTCACGTACGCCTCGCCGCCGCCGGACCAGTGGACCTCCACGTGGTCCGTCCACGGGGCCACGCGGTAGTGCCTGCGCAGCCCGTACCGGCGCGGGCCCCCGTCGGGCAGCCCGAGGCCGAGCGAGCGGCGGATCGGCGAGTGCAGGCCGTCCGCCGCGACGAGCCACCGGGCGCGCAGCCCGCCCGCCTCGACGCCCTCCCGGTCCTGGGACACGGACGCGATCCGCCCCGTGACGGTCTTGACGCCCAGCTCGGCGGCCCGCCGGGCGAGGGCGGCGTGGAGCACGGTCCGCCGCACCCCCAGCCCCTCGGCGGCGTGGAACGGGGCGCGGGCGGAGTGCCGGCCGTCGAGGTAGTGGATGCCGCGCAGCGGCCGACCCGCGAGCTCCACGCCCATCGCGGTCAACGCCGCCACCCCGCCGGGCATCAGGCCCTCGCCGCACGCCTTGTCCACCGGCGTGGCGCGCGGCTCCACGACCACCGCCTCCATCCCGGCCAGGGCCGCGTGGATGGCGGTCGCCAGGCCGGCGGGGCCGCCGCCGGCCACGAGGACGTCGATCACGTGACCGCCCGCCCGCCGGCGGTGGCCAGCGCCGTGTTCTCGCAGCGGATGCGGACGACCATCAGCACCGCGTTGAGCAGCGTGAACGCGAGCGCGGTGACCCACGCCGTGTGGACGAGCGGCAGCGCGGCGCCCTCCACGACGACGGCGACGTAGTTGGGGTGCCGTAGCCACCCGTGCCGGTACGGCCCGCGCGTCACGAGCGGCAGCCCCGGCACCACGATCACCTGCGTGTTCCAGCGCGGGCCGAGGGACGTGATGCACCACCAGCGCAGTGCCTGGGCGGCGACGACGAGGACCAGCATGGGCCAGCCCAGGGCGGGCAGGAACGGCCGGTCGGCCAGGGCGACCTCCAGCGGCGCGCCGACCAGCAGGCCGGTGTGCAGGGCCACCATCCACGGGTAGTGGCCCTGACCGGTGACGACGCCGCCGCGTTCGAGGCTCCATCGGGCGTTGCGGCGGGCGATGCGCAGCTCGGCCAGGCGTTCCAGGCCGACGAGCAGGATGAGCGTCAGATACCAGAGCATGGCCACTCCCGGCGCGGTGGAGCGAGATCGGCGGACTTCGGAGACACGGCTACCAGCGGAGACACGGTCACCAGCGGAGCAGGACGAGCTCGGAGCAGAAACCGGGCCCCATGGCGAGCAGCAGCCCGTACTCCCCCGGCTCCGGCCGGCGCTCGTCGAGCGTTTCACCCAGGACGTGCAGAACGGAAGAGGACGACAGGTTTCCGTTGGCGGCCAGGGAGCGCCAAGTCAGGTCCAGGGCCCCGTCCGGCAGGTCGAGCACGTCGGCCACGGCCTCCAGCACCTTCGGGCCGCCGGGATGGCACACCCAGACGGCCATGTCGCGGGCGGTGAGCCCGTGCCCGGCGAGGAAGCCCCGCACGTCGTCGGCCAGGTAGCGCCGCACCATGTCCGGCACACTGGCGTCGAGCAGCACGCCGAACCCCGTGTCGCGCACCTCCCACCCCATGACGTGCCCGGAGTCGGGGTACAGGTGGCCGAGCGTGGCCACCACCGTCGGCCCGCGCGCCTCCCGCTCGCCGCCGCAGGCCACCACGGCCGCCGAGCCGTCGCCGAACAGCGCGCTCGCGACCAGGTTGGCGGGCGAGGAGTCGCCGCGTTGCACGGTCAGCGAGCACAGCTCGACCGACAGCAGGACCGCCACATGGCCGGGCCAGCCGCGCAGGTAGTCGTGCAGCCGGGCGATCCCCGCCGCCCCCGCGACGCAGCCGAGCCCGAACACCGGCACGCGCTTGACGTCCCGCCGCAGGCCCAGCCGGTCGACCAGGCGGGCGTCCACCGAGGGCGCGGCCACGCCGGTCACCGACGCGAACATGATCATGTCCACGTCCTCCGGCTCCAGCCCGGCCGCCTTGATCGCCCCGCCCACGCTCTCCGCGCCCAGCTCGACGGCCGTGGCGATGTACGCGTCGTTGGCCGCGCCGAAGCCGTCGATCTTGTCGTAGTCCTCGATCGGGAGCGCGAGGTTGCGGAAGTCGACGCGGGCGCTGCGGTGCAGCCGGTCGAGCAGCCGCCGGTCGCCGCCGTCGGGCAGGCACATCCGCGCCGCCATGTCCGTCAGCTCAGCCTGGGGGTAGCGGTTGGGCGGGAAGGAGGTGCGGACGGCAGCGATACGGGTCATATGGGCTCTCCGGCTCGTGGCGCTGTACGACTCCGACCTTCCGGACGCTTCCCTCCCGAGCGCCCGCTAAGCCATCGCAATGACCACAATCCCTTGTCCCTTCGATCATCGATCGGCGGTGGGACGAGGGCGTGGGGATCTCGGCGGCGGGCAGGGGGCGGCCTACGATCGGGGGGTGACGGGTGGTGAGGCGGCGCGCGTGAGCGGAGTCCGGCGGGTGGCCGGCGGGCTGGCGCGGGCGTGCCATCCCGGGCCGACGGTCGCGGTGACGTCCCTGGTGACCGCGCTCGCGGTGGCGAGCGGGCGCGACGCGGCCGGGTGCGCGCTCGTGGCGGCGGCCGTCCTCACCGGGCAGCTCTCGGTCGGCTGGTGCAACGACGCGGTGGACGCCCGCCTCGACGTGGCGGCCGGACGCTCCGGCAAGCCGATCGTGGACGGCGCGGTCAGCGCGCGGACCGTCCGGAACGCCGCGTTCGCCGCGCTGCTGCTGTGCGTGCCGCTCTCGCTGGCGTCCGGCCTGCTCGCCGGGGCCGCGCATCTGATCGGCGTGGGCGCCGCGTGGGCCTACGACCTGGGCGTGAAGGCCACGATCCTGTCGTGGGTGCCGTACGCGGTGGGGTTCGGCTCGCTGCCCGCCTTCGTGACGCTCGGCCTGCCGGGACACCCGTGGCCGGCCTGGTGGGCGGTGGCGGCCGGGGCCCTGCTGGGGTGCGGCGCCCATCTGGCGAACGTCCTGCCGGACATCCCGCACGACCTGGCGGCGGGGGTGCGCGGGTGGCCGCAGCGGCTCGGCGTGGAGCGCACGCGGCTGCTGGCCCCGCTGCCGCTGCTGGCGGCCACGTGGCTGCTGGTCTTCGCCCCGCCGGGTGACGCGGGCGCCGCCGGGTGGCTGGCGGTGGCGGTGACGGGCGTGATGGTGGTCGCGGGCACGCTGCTGCACGGGCGGGCCGCGCGGGCGCCGTTCGCGGCCGCGATCGGGGTGGCGGCGGTGGGCGTCCTCGTGCTGCTCGCCAACGGCCCCGCCCTCACCGCGTGACGCCGCACCGGCCCGGGGCTGTTCACCGGCCGTGAGGCGGTTCACCGGCCGTCGGACGGTCACCGGCCGTGGAACGGCTCACCGGCCGTGGAACGGCTCACCGGCCGTGGGACGTACGGAGGAGGCCGGACACGGAGTCGCGCAGCCAGCGGCGGGCCACCGCGAGCGCCATCGGCAGCGGCACCATCCCCGCCCCCAGCCCCACCTCCACCAGCAGGTCGAACACCTCCTTGCGGCGCGCCGCCGTGCCGATGGCGGCGTCGATGAACCCCGGCGACTGGGCGAGGCGGGCCAGCACGTCGGTGGTGCGCAGGTGCGGGCCGAGGGCCGCGCGGAGCTTGCGCCGGTAGACGGGCAGCGGGTCGCCGGGCGCCTCGACGGCCGCCTCCCCCGCCAGCCGGCCCGACAGCAGGGCGTAGTAGATGCCCTCGCCGGTGAGCGGGTTGATCAGGCTGGCGGCGTCGCCGGCGAGCATGACGCGGCCCGCGCCGGGTGCCGGCCGTCCGGACGACAGCGGCAGGTGGTGGGCGCGCAGGTCCCGGGCCGGACGGTCGGGAAGCAGCTCGGCGAGGCGGCCGTGCAGCACCTGCCGCCCGGGCGGCCCGACGGCGTGCAGGCGGGGCAGCAGCATCCCGAACCCGACGTTGGCGGTGCCGTCGCCGATGGGGAACGACCAGGCGTAGGCCGGCCAGCCCTCCTTCTGCATGGCGATGAGCTGGGCGTCCTCGGAGCCGGGCACGTCGGCGTACCCGCGTACGGCGATGGCGGTGTGCTGGGCGGTGTTGGCCGCGATGCCGGCGAGGCGGCGGAGCGTGGAGTGGGCGCCGTCCGCCGCCACGACGGCGCGGGCCGCGATGTCGGTGTCGATGACGGTGTACGGCCCGCTCTGGTCGATCGCGCGGACGCGATGGCGGCGGACCTCGACGCCCCGCGCGCGGGCGGCCTCGACCAGGCGGGCGTCGAACACCCGGCGCGGCACCACGTGGTTGGGCCGGGCCGCCTCCGCGCTGACCCGCGCGCCGCTCGGGGACACCACCGACAGGCGGGAGGTGGGCCGGTAGTCGTCGATGAGGCCGGGCAGGCCGAGCAGTGCCAGCTCGTCCCGGCCGTGGGCCGCGATGCCGTCGCCGCACGCCTTGTCGCGCGGGAAGCCGGACTTGTCGAGCAGCAGGACGCGCGCGCCGGGGCGCAGTTGCGCCGCCCGCAGCGCCGCCGCCGCTCCCGCCGGGCCGCCGCCGACGACCACCAGATCCCAGACGTCGTTCACAACGGGTCTGTGCCACGCCCGCCACCGCCGAAACCGGCCGGCCGGTGACGGAGTGCCCTCCTCCGGTACGGCCGGGCGCCCGTCGCCGCCCCGGGCCGGGGTCAGTCGTCGCCGTCGCGGGTCCCGGAGCCGGCCGGTGTCACGTCCTCCGCGGGCGGGCGGGGCCCGGGGACCTGGTGGTCCTGCTGGTGCGAGGCGGGGAGGGCGCCCTGGGCGACGTGGGCGAGGGTGATCTCCGACAGGAGCGTCTCCTCGTGGTCCCGCAACGCGCTCCACACGTCCGCCAGGGGCCGTGCCACCCCTGGATACCCTCCGTGGTCACCCCCCTCCGGCACGCCCTCCACCACCGTGATGATGTCGGCCAGGCTGATCTGGTCCTTGGGGTGGGCGAGCCAGTAGCCGCCGTCGGGGCCGCGCTGGCTGTGCAGGAGCCCGGCGCGGCGCAGTTGGAGCAGGATGTTGTCGAGGAACTTGCGGGGAATGCCCTGGGCCGCCGCGATGCGCTCGGCGGGCACCGGCCCGGGTGGGGCGGCGGCCAGCTCTGCGGCGGCTCTCAGGGCGTACTGGGTCCGGGCGGAGATCCGCATATCGCTCAGTTGGTCACCTGGTGGAGGCCCCAGCGGCGGCGCAGGGCGTCGTCGGCGACGCCGAACAGCCGGTCCACGAAGATGCCGATGACCAGAATCACGATCATGGTGGCGAGCAGGCCGGGCGAGTCGGCCAGCTCGCGGGCGAAGTGCAGCTGCTCGCCCAGCGACGGCCGGTTGGCGATGATGACCAGCAGCTCGCCGGCCATCAGCGAGCGCCAGGCGAACGCCCAGCCCTGCTTGAGCCCGGCCAGGAACGACGGCAGCGAGGCCGGCAGGATGACGTGCCGGTACAGGGCGAGCCGCCGGAAGCCGAGCATGTGCCCGGCCCGCAGCAGGATCGGCGGCGTGTAGTCGACTCCGGCGATCAGGCCGTTGGCGACGGACGGCGCGGCGCCGAGCACCACCACGAACAGGATGGCGCTCTCGCTCAGCCCGAACAGCAGGATCGCCAGCGGGAACCAGGCGATGGACGGCATCGTCTGGAGCCCGGTGATGAGGGAGCCGACGGCGCGGCGCAACGGCCGGATCCGCGACACCAGCGCCCCGACGACCAGCCCGACGGCGATCGCCAGCGCGAACCCGACGACGGCGCGGCGCATGGTGACCGACAAGGCCTGGTAGAACTCGGCCTCGCCGAGCCGGTGGGCGAGCTCGGTGAACGTGGTGACCGGTCCGGCGAAGACGTACTCGGGCCACCAGCCGGCCAGCACGACGAGCTGCCAGGCGGCGAGCACGAGGGCGACCGCCAGGGCGACGGGCCACGCGCCCGCCCAGGCGCGGGTGAGCAGGCCGGCGCGCCTGGCCGGGGCGAGCTCCAGGGCGTCGAGCCCGGCGATCTGCCGGGCGTGCGTGTCAGCGGCCATCGGGGACGACCTCCTGGACGCGGGGCTGCGTGGAGCCATGGCGCATGACCTCCTCGCGCAGGCGCCGCGTGATCTCGCCGGCCTGCTCGGCGACCTCGGCCGAGTCGGTACGGCGGGGCCGGGGCAGCGTGACCGGGAAGTCCTCCACGACCCGGCCGGGACGGCTGGACAGCAGCACGACCCGGTCGCCGAGCCGGACGGCCTCGCGCACGTTGTGGGTGACGAACAGGACGGCGAGGTCGCGCTCCCGCCAGATGCGCTCCAGCTCGTCGTGGAGCAGGTCGCGGGTCATCGCGTCGAGCGCCCCGAACGGCTCGTCCATGAGCAGCACGTCGGCGTCCTGGGCGAGGGCCCTGGCCAGCGCCACGCGCTGCCGCATGCCGCCCGACAGCTCGTGCGGCCGCTTCCTGCCGAACCCGCCGAGGTGCACGATGTCCAGGAACTCCGCCGCGCTGTCCCGCCGCTCCTGCCGGCTGAGGCCCTTGGCCCGCAGCGCCATCTCGACGTTGGCCGAGACGGTCAGCCAGGGGAACAGCGCGGGCTCCTGGAACATGAGCGCGATCCGGTCGCGGTCGACGTCGATGCGGCCGGCGGTGGGCGCGTCAAGGCCGGCGACCAGGGAGAGCAGCGTGCTCTTGCCGCAGCCGGAGGCGCCGAGCAGGCACACGAACTCGCCGGGCGCGACGTCGAGGGCCACGTTGTCCAGGGCCAGCAGTCCCGCCTTGCCCTGCCCGTAGATCTTGGAGACGGCCTGGAGACGGACGGCGGGCTCCTGCCCGCCGACCCGCCCGCCGGCCTGCTCCGTGAGCGGAGCGGTCATGGCACCTCCCTGAGTTGTCCGGGACGTTCACTTGTCCGAGATGGCCGACTCGCCCTTGGCGGCCAGGACCTCGTTGAGGATCTTGAGGTCGTAGATGCCGTTCAGGTCGACCGGGTCCAGCAGGCCGACCTTGGTGGCGTGCTCGGCGCTGCCGACCAGCGACGAGGCGATCGGGTCGTCGGTGAAGGTGATGTTCTTGAACGCGCTGTCGAGGACCTCGGGCTTGAGCGGCTTGCCGGTGAGCTTCTCCAGCGCGGCGTTGGCGGTCTTGGCGGCGCCGGCCGGGTCGGACTTGATCAGCGCGTTGGCCTCGACGTGCGCCTCGATGAGCTTGCGGACCGTGTCGGGGTGCTCCTTGAGGAACTCCTGCCGGACGATCAGGTGGGTGATGACGAACTGCTTGCCGGGCCACAGGTCGCGCTCGTCCACGAGGACCTTGCCGCCGCTCTCCTTGATGAGGCGGCTGGCGAACGGCTCGGGCACCCAGGCGCCGTCGATGTCGCCGGTGGCGAACGTCTGGATGGTCTGTGAGTTCTCCTGCGGGACGATGTGCACGTCGCCGCCGCCCTTGGTGTCGGTCTTGATGCCCTTCTCGCTCAGCCAGTAGCGCAGGGCGACGTCCTGGGTGTTGCCGAGCTGCGGCGTGGCGATCTTCTTGCCCTTGAGCTGCTCGGGCGAGGTGATGCCGGGCTTGACGACGAGGAACACGCCGCCGGAGGCCGCCCCGGCGACGATCTTGATGGCCTGGCCCTTGGACTTGGACCAGGCATTGATGGCCGGGTTGGGGCCGACGTAGGTGGCGTCGATGGCGCCGGAGAAGACGGCCTCGATCGCGGCGGGGCCGGCGTTGAACGTGCTGGTCTTGAGCGTGGTGCCGCTGCCGAGGTGCTTGGCGAACAGCCCCTTCTCGACGCCCACGAGGGCGGTGGCGTGGGTGATGTTCGGGAAGAACCCGAGCCGCACCTCAGCCGGCGCGGCGCCGGCCTTGCTGTCGCCGCCGGACCCCCCGCAGGCCGCGGTCAAGGTCGTGAGTGCCAGAGCCGCCATGGCGGCCACCACTCCGCGAAGCCCGCGAGCGTTCATCGGTTCTCCCTATTTCCCACTTATTTAGTAGATATAATGTGTTTATAGGGCCGCGCGGGCGTGGAGTCAAGCCGGGGGTACCAGCTGGCTTCGGATTTCAGACGTGCTTCAGCAGCAGCAGGGCGATGTCATCGGTGCGCTGCTGGACGTCGAGCGAGTGGTCGATGAGCGTCTGCGCGACCATGGCCAGGGGGCGGCCGGCGCTGCGGGTGAGGCGCCGGCCCAGGGCCTCCATGCTCTCGCCGATGTCGACGCCCGGCACCTCGATCAGGCCGTCGGTGTAGAGGGCGAGCAGGGAGCCGGGCGGCAGTTCCAGCTCCAGCGTCGGATAGTCGGATTCCGGGTCCAGCCCGAGCAGCAGCCCCGAGGGCATGTCGATGATCTCCGCGGGCTCGCCGGGCCGGCACAGCAGGGGCGGGAGGTGCCCGGCGCTGGCCAGGCAGGCGGTGTGCCGCTCCAGGTCGAGGTTGACGTACAGGCAGCTCGTGAACAGGTCGGGCGCGAGGTCGATGAGCAGCCGGTTGGTGTGGTAGAGGACCTCGCCGGGGCTCGCGCCGGCGGTCGCGTGGGCGTGGATGGCGGTGCGCACCTGCCCCATGAGGGCCGCCGCGGTCATGTCGTGGCCCTGGACGTCGCCGATGACGGCGGCGGCCGTGGTGTCGTCCAGGCTGATGAGGTCGTAGAAGTCGCCGCCGATGTCCATGCCGCGGGTGGCGGGCAGGTAGCGGGCGGCCACGTCCAGCCGCGGGACGGCGGGCAGCGTGCTGGGGAGCAGGCTGGCCTGGAGGGCCTCGGCCAGGCGGTGCTTGACGTCGTAGAGCCGGGCGCGTTCCAGGGCCTGGGCGACGAGCCCGGCCAGAGAGGTGAGCGTGGCCCGCTCGTCGGCGGTGAAGGCACGCGGGCGCGCGTACGAGAGCACGCAGGTGCCGATCGGGCGGTCGGAGGCGATGAGCGGCAGCACCGCCCACGCGGACATGCCGGGCTGGCGTATCGCGTCGGAGTGCCGCGCGGCGAGGTCGTCCCAGTTCTCGAAGAACGCCGCCTCGCCGGTCATCATGACGTGCTGGCTCGCGGTGTGCGCGGTGAGCGGCAGGCCGTCGAAGTGGTCGATGATCTCCGTCTCGTAGTTGTGGGAGCCGACCACCAGCATCCGGCCGTTCTCGGCGAGCAGGATGGCCATGCCCTGGGCGTCGCAGAGCACCATGACCTGCTCGCTGACGAGGTCGACGACGTCCTGGACGGTGACGGCCCGGGTGAGGGTCGCCGCGAGGTGGACCAGGTTGTAGAGCGTGTCCGCCCGGATCGGCCGGATCAGCGGCTCGGTCACCCCGGGCGGCTCCTGGAGGGCCGGTCCCGGGACGGGGACGACGCGGACGCTGATGCCGAGGAGATCGGAGTGCATCTCGAAGGCGAGCCGCTCGCCGCGCGGGTTGCGGGCGGTGAACGCGGTGACCTGGTTGCTGAGGGCGGCGGCCCGGTAGTGGTCCTCGAAGACCGGGTCCCGCAGCCACGGCAGCACGTCCCAAGGCCGGGCCCCCAGCAGCTCGGACACCTTGCCGCCGAGCATGTCGGCCGCGCGCTGGGTGATGAACGTGACGCGGCCGTCCATGTCGAGGGCGTAGCAGCCCTCCGGCAGCCGGTTGACGTAGTCGAGCGCGGCCAGCGCCTCCTCCATGTCCGGGGTGCTCCCGCGGGCGGCGACGAGGAGGCGGGGGCGCTCGCCGGGCACGACGCGGCGACCGGCCTCGGCGGCCCGCCGCAGCAGCACGCCCATCCTGCGGCAGGTGATCTCGATGACGTCCCGCTCGTGCCGGTTGAGGTGGGAGGCGTGCGGCGATGGCCACAGGAGGAGCAGCGTTCCCCAGTTGTCCGGCTCGGTGTAGATGGGCGCGGCGGCGGTCGAGAAGCTGTACGGCAGGACGAGCGCGGCGTCCGGGAAGTGCCGGGCCATCTCCTCCTGGCCGGGCACCCAGATCAGGCGCCGTTCGCGCAGCGCGTTGGAGGCGGGGGCCAGGTGCTCCAGGCGGAGCCTGGACCACTGACTGGCAATGGGTGAGGGAAGCCCGATCGCCACCTCCAGGCGCAACATGTCCTGGCCGGGGGTGAGGAGGTAGACGCCGCCCATGTGCGCTCCGGTGTTCCCCACGGCGTGGGCCAGCAGCTCGTCGAGTCCCGGCAGGTCGTCTCCGAGGCCGAAGTGGTAGCTGGCCTGGTCTCGCATGGGCGGCGCCTCACTCTCGAAGTGAGCTCAATACCCGAAAAATGCCTATATAGGACAATATGCCCGAGTCGCCCCTGACGGGCACCCCCCGACCCCTTACTCAGGACCGACGGCCCGGCGGCTACCCTGCGGCCATGCACACGCCGACCGCCCCCGCAGGCGTCTCCGAGCTCACGCCTCGGCTCATCCGAGCCGAGATATTCGTGGTCTTCGCCGTGTCGCTCGGCGCGAGCGGCCTGGTGGCGCTCGTCCGCCTGGTGGGCGCCCTCACGGCCCCGAAGGAGCTCAAGGGCCAGCGCGCCGTGCTCACCCCCTCGCTCGCGCCCGGACGACCCTGGCTCGACCTTGTGCTCCAGCTCGTGGACATCGCCATCACAGTGGCGCCCGTCGCCCTCGTCGCCTACCTGCTCGTCCGCTCCGGCGAGTCGATGCGCGCCATCGGCGCAGACGCCCGCGAGCCGGGCCGCGACCTGCGGCGCGGCGCGGCGCTCGCGGCCGTCATCGGCGGCACGGGGCTGGCGTTCTACCTCGCCGTGTACGCCGCCGGGGTCAACCTCACGGTGGTCGCCGGGGCCCTGCCCGACGAGTGGTGGCGGGTGCCGGTGCTGGTGCTCGCCGCCGCGCAGAACGGCGTGCTGGAGGAGGTGCTGGTCGCCGGCTACCTGCTGCACCGGCTGGCGCAGGCCGGCCACGGCCCCTGGCGGTCGCTGGTGATCTCGTCGCTGCTGCGCGGCTCGTACCACCTGTACCAGGGGTTCGGCGGGTTCGTCGGCAACGTGGTGATGGGGCTGGTGTTCGGCCGCCTCTACCAGCGGTGGGGCCGGGCGATGCCGCTGATCGTGGCGCACACGCTGATCGACACCGTGGCCTTCGTCGGGTACGCGCTGCTGCACGGCAAGGTGAGCTGGCTGCCCTGACCCCGCCTGTGACCCCCGCGTCCGGACGCGGGGATCACAGGCGGGATGGAGCTTCGTCAGAGGCCGTAGCGGCTCTTCAGGTGGCGCCACCAGTCGCGCAGCATCCACGCGTCGAACTCGGTGATCGAGGTGGCGCTGCCGGCCTTCATGATGAAGCAGCACTGCCCCGTGGGCGTCCAGTCGTAGAAGTCGTCCAGGCCGAACGAGTGCCCCATCTCGTGCAGCAGGATGTGGATGTTGTCGGCGTTGAGGTTGCTCATGTAGTACTCGCTGCCGATGCGCTGGCCCCAGTCGCCGCCCGCGCCGCCGCCGAAGCCGGCGGTGAGCCACAGCGAC
>NZ_JBFAHO010000043.1:0-64126 GCF_040654215.1 Nonomuraea sp. NPDC050733
TGCGAGAGGCGCTTTTCGTTTCGGTCTTTCGTTGTGTCTTTATTCTTTCAGCGATCCGATTTACTGTCAAATTCGGCGCTTCCGGAATTCCGACTTACCCCGTTTCCGGGGCAACCCCTCTAACTTACCAGCCCGCAGCCATGCTCCGAACCGACTCGCCAGAGGGAGGTTGTCGACGACCAACGACACAGCCCATGCCGAATCCACTGGAGTGGAGGAGGATGGTTGTGCCGCACCGCGTCGGCTTCACAAGATTAGCAGCGCGTCCGACTGCTTGAGCCGTCTTCGCCGAGCCTCGCGGCCACGGAAGGATTACGGCCGAACATAGACTCCCCACGTGAGCAGCGAAACCCAAGCGAGCAGCCAGGCCCCCGGCGACGCGACGACGCCCCCGGTGGCGAAGAAGGTTCCGACGGAGCGCACCCACCACGGTGACACCGTGATCGACGAGTTCGCCTGGCTCGCCGACAAGGACGACCCGGACACGGTCGCCTATCTGGAGGCGGAGAACGCCTATCTCAAGGAGCAGACCGCCCATTTGGGAGATCTTCAGGAGCAGGTGTTCCAGGAGATCAAGGGCCGCGTCCAGGAGACGGACCTGTCGGTGCCGAGCCGCAAGGGCGGCTGGTGGTACTTCACCCGCACCGAGGAGGGCAAGCAGTACGCCGTGTCATGCCGGGTGCCGGCGACCGGCGAGACCCCGCCGGAGATCACTCCCGGTGAGCGGCTCGACCGGGAGGAGGTCATCCTCGACGGCAACGAGCTGGCGGGCGACAGCGCCTTCTTCTCGGTCGGCGTGAGCGCCATCTCCCCCGACGGGGGGATGCTCGCCTACTCCACCGACTACAAGGGCGCCGAGCGCTTCACGCTGAAGTTCAGGAACCTCGCGACCGGCGAGGCGCTGGACGACGAAATCGAGGACATCTTCTACGGCGGCGCGTGGTCGGCCGACGGCTCGACGTTCTTCTACACGCGCGTGGACGACGCGTGGCGGCCGTACCAGGTCTACCGCCACACGCTCGGCACGCGGGACGACGTGCTGGTCTACGAGGAGTCCGACGAGCGGTACTGGGTGGGCGTCTCCCTGACGCGCAGCGAGAAGTACCTCGTTCTCGGCGCCGGCAGCAAGATCACCAGTGAGGTGCGCATCCTGGACGCCGCCGACCCGACCGGCGAGTTCCGGGTCGTGCGTCCCCGGACGGTCGGCGTGGAGTACGGCGTCGAGCACGCGGGCGACTTCTTCTACGTGCTGCACAACGAGAACGCCGAGAACTTCGAGCTGGCCACTGCCCCGCTCGACGACCCGGGCGCGTGGACGCCGCTGATCGCGCACCGCGAGGACACGCGGCTGCTGGAGATCGACGCGTTCGCGAGCCACGCCGTCGTCCACTTCCGGCGCGACGGCCTCACCGGCATCCGCGTCCTCCCGTACACCGAAGACGGCGGAGCCGCGGAGGGCGGCTGGCGCGAGCGGGCCGAGGCCGCCGCCGGCACCTCGGCGTACGAGATCGAGTTCCCCGAGCCGCTGTACGACGTGAGCCCCGCGGGCAACCCCGAGTTCGTCACCGAGAGGCTTCGGCTCGGCTACACCAGCATGGTCACCCCGTCGAGCGTCTATGACTACGACCTGGCGACCCGCGAGCTGATCCTGCTGAAGCGGCGGGCGGTGCTGGGCGGCTACGATCCGGACGACTACGAGCAGTTCCGTGAGTGGGCGACGGCCGAGGACGGCACGCGGGTGCCGATCTCCCTGGTCAAGCGGAAGGACACCGCCACTCCGGCGCCGACCGTCCTGTACGGCTACGGCAGCTACGAGACCTCGATCGACCCGGGCTTCTCGGTGCCGCGGCTGTCGCTGCTGGACCGGGGCTTCGTGTTCGCGGTGGCCCACGTGCGCGGCGGCGGGGAGATGGGCCGGCGCTGGTACGAGGAGGGCAAGCTCACCAGGAAGCGCAACACGTTCACCGACTTCGTGGCCGCGGCCCGGCACCTGAAGCAGGCGGGCGTCAGTGAGCGGGTGGTGGCGCGCGGCGGCTCGGCGGGCGGGCTGCTCATGGGCGCGGCCGTCAACCTGGCGCCGGAGGAGTTCGCGGGCGTCGTGGCCGAGGTGCCGTTCGTCGACGCGCTCAACACGATCCTCGACCCGTCGCTGCCGCTGACCGTGATCGAGTGGGACGAGTGGGGCGACCCGCTGCACAATCCCGACGTCTACGCGTACATGAAGAGCTACACACCGTACGAGAACGTCGACGGCCGGCCGTACCCGCCGATCCTGGCGATCACCAGCCTGAACGACACGCGGGTGCTCTACCACGAGCCGGCCAAGTGGATCGCCCGGCTGCGGGCCACCGCGGACGGCGGGCCGTTCCTGCTGAAGACCGAGATGGGCGCGGGTCACGGCGGCCGGAGCGGGCGTTACGACGCCTGGCGGGAGGAGGCGTTCGCGCTGTCCTGGATCATCCAGACGGGCGCCGACGGGAGTGCCGCGTGACGTACACGGCGGACGAGGGCCGCTACGAGCGGCAGCCCTACAACCGCAGCGGCCGGAGCGGGCTGCGGCTTCCGGCCGTCTCGCTGGGGCTGTGGCACAACTTCGGCGACGACCGGCCGGTCGCGACGTCGCGGGAGATCCTGCGCCGCGCGTTCGACCTCGGGGTGACGCACTTCGACCTGGCCAACAACTACGGCGTGCCGTACGGCTCGGCGGAGCGGAACTTCGGCCGGATCTTCCGCGAGGACTTCGCCCCGTACCGGGACGAGCTGGTCATCTCCACGAAGGCGGGCTACGACATGTGGCCCGGCCCGTACGGCGAGTGGGGCTCGCGCAAGTACCTGCTGGCCAGCCTCGACCAGTCGCTGGAGCGGATGGGGCTGGAGTACGTCGACGTCTTCTACAGCCACCGTCCCGACCCGGACACGCCGCTGGAGGAGACGATGGGCGCGCTGGACCGGGCGGTGCGCTCGGGCAAGGCGTTGTACGCGGGCGTGTCCAACTACTCGGCGGAGCAGACGGCCCAGGCGGCCCGGATCATGCGGGAGCTGGGGACGCCGCTGCTCATCCACCAGCCGTCGTACTCGATGATCAACCGGTGGATCGAGGGTGACCTGCTGGACACGCTGGAGGAGGTGGGCATGGGCTGCATCGTCTACTCGCCGCTGGCGCAGGGGCTGTTGACGGACCGCTACCTGGAGGGCGTGCCGGCCGGGTCGCGGGCGGCGACGAGCAGGTTCCTGAGCGCCGACCAGATCGACCGTGAGCTGGCGGGCGACCTGAACGAGATCGCGCGGGGCCGCGGTCAGTCGCTGGCGCAGATGGCGCTGCTGTGGACGCTGCGCGATCCGCGGGTGACGAGCGTGCTGATCGGCGCGAGCAGTGTGCGGCAACTGGAGGACAACGTGGCCTGCCTGCAGGGGCCGCCCTTCACCGAGGACGAGCTGCGGGAGATCGACCGGATCACAGGGCCTCGTGCCGCTGGAGGTGCGTGAAGGACGCCCAGCCGGGCAGCACCGGCAGCCAGAACGTGAGCAGCCGGTACAGCAGCACGGCCGAGGTGGCCAGCTCGGCGGGCAGCCCGGCGACGGTCAGGCCCAGCGTGAGCGAGGCCTCGACCGCGCCGAGCCCGCCGGGTGTGGGCGCGGCCGAGCCGATGGCGTTGGCCGTGAGGTAGACGACGGCGACGGTGGTGAAGCTGATGGAGCCGCCGAACGCCTCCACGCACGCGTCGAGGCAGGCCACGAACGCCAGGGTGATCATGAGGGTGCCGAAGGTGGCCTCGATCATCTTGGCCGGCGACTGGAGCACGTCGAGCAGCCGCGGCAGCACGTTGGAGAACAGCCGCCGCATGCGCCCGGTGACGAGCCGGCGCAGCGGCGGCACACCGAGGAGCACCACGACGAGCACGGCCACCGCGAGCAGCGCCACGGCCAGCCCGCGTGAGGGGGTGAAGGACGTGGCGGTGCTCGACCCGGTGATGTAGGCGAACAGCAGCAGCAGCGCGATGTGGAAGATCATCATGACGAGCTGCGACGCGCCCACGCTGGCCACCGCCGAGGCGGGTGAGATCCCGCGTTTCTGCAGGTAGCGGGTGTTGATGGCGACGCCGCCGACGGCGGCGGGCGCGACGAGCTTGACGAACGACGCCGCGAACTGCACGAGCACGGTACGCCAGAGGGGCAGCGCCTCGGGCACGAACCCGCGCAGCATGAGCGCGGCCGCCACGAAGCTGACGAACGAGGCGACCAGCGCGAGCCCGGACCACGCCCAGTCGGCCGTGGTGACGACCTGCGCGAGGTTGACCCGGCTGAGCTGCGACAGCAGGAAGTAGGCGGCCAGGGTGCTGGCGATGATCGTGACGAGCGTGCGCGGCCGGAAGCGCTCCAGCCGGATCTCCTCGGCCTTGCCCTGCGGCTTGAGCGCGACGATCTGCTCGCGCAGGTTGCCGAGCAGGGCCTTGTCCTTGGCCAGGGCCGCGCGGGTCTCGCGGGTGAGCGCGATGCGCTGGAGGAGCGGCAGGGCGGCGGCGAGCGCGTCGGGCCCCATGACGGCGGCCGCCGCGCGGACGGAGCGCTCGGGGCCGACGCGCAGGGCGAGGTAGGTGAGGAGCTGGGCGACGTCGAGCCGGAGCAGCAGGTCGCCGGCCGCGATCTCGCCGCTGCGGGCGTCGGTCAGCACGACGCGGCCGGCCTGGTCGAGGTGGATGCCCTCGCCGGTGAGCCGCCGGTGGGCGAGGCGCTGGATCTGGAGCAGCTCGATCTGCTCCCAGATCTGGGCGAGCACGTTGTCGTCGATCTCGGCGTCCGGAACGTCGTCCAGGGGCCGCGTGTCGAGGTGCTCGTAGGCGAGCAGTGCGGCCTCGGTGCCGATCTCGCTGGTGCCGAGCAGGCGGGGCGTGCTCGCGCCGGCCGCCTGGGCGGCGTACGCCATGAGCGCCTCGCGCTCCAGCTCAGCGCGGAGCGAGCGGATCGCGCGGCGGCGGGTCTCGGAGTTGAGCCGGATGCGCCGCCACAGCCGGTACGGCAGGCCGGCCACCTGACGGTCGCGGTCGAGGACGGTGACGTCGAGGCTGCTGCCGTCCTTGAGCCCGATGGCGTAGCGGCGGCTGCCCTGGTGGTCGTCGTCGATGCGGCGGGCGGAGACGGGCGTGAAGGACAGCTTGCGCAGGGCGGCGACGACGGCGTTGCCCGGGGGCCGGGTGTTGGGGCTGCCGACGCCGTACAGGGTGCCGTAGCCGACCGCCATGCCGAGCAGGACGGTGATGATGCCGCCGACGAGCGTGATCTGGTAGCCGGTGAAGAAGGCGAGGGCGTACAGCCCGATGACGGTCCACATGAGGGCCCGCCAGGTGGGGCGGCGGGAGATGCGGACGGCCGTGGAGTAGGCGATGACCGACGTGAGCAGTGTGTTGAGCGGCTCGATGTCGCGGTTGCCGGTCAGCAGGAGGCGCAGGTCGGTGGGGGCGGCGGTGACGATCCAGCCGCCGAGCAGGAAGGCGATGACCATGCCGAGGATGGCCGCGACCAGGCCCTCGGCGACGCGCAGGCCGTCGCGGTGGAAGACGCGCTCGACGGCGAAGGCGACGGGCACGACGAGCAGCGCGGCGCCGCCGAGGAACGTCGCGACGCGGCTCAGCAGCTCGGGCAGGCGGGTGGCGCCTTCGGTGACGTCCTTCTCCAGCCCGTTCAGGGTCTGCTTGGCGACGAGCGCGATGACGATCACGCCGACGATGGCGACCAGCGTGGCGAGGAAGCGGAGCAGGTCGGAGGGGCGGCGCAGGCGCTGGGGCAGCAGCGGCTCGACCACGTACACGTCGTGGTCCGGGCGCGCTTCAGCCACGGCCGGATCCCCTTCCGAGAGGTCCCCCGTGTCTTCACGTTCCCTGATGTCGGCCACCGACAGCGATTCTGCACCTTCCCGACCGGACCGTACGATCTTTGGCCGCTAGTGTCCCCAATCGTCACCTCGGTTACCGCACCAGGGGTGACGCACGACGAGCTCTTCCCTTCGATTTCTACCGCCGCCGGAGCCGTGCCGCGTGACGGAGGTCTCCGGCCACCCCGTGCCAGGCTCGTTCACCCGTCATAAGCTGGGGCGCATGTCGGGTGAATTGCGAGTTTTGGGGGCTTGTCCGCTGGACTGCCCCGACGGCTGCTCATGGGTGGTTACCGTCGAGGACGGCCAGGCCGTGAAGCTGCGCGGCAACCCGGACCATCCTTACACGCGCGGCGCTCTGTGCGTGAAGGTCAACCGCTACCTGGAGCACACCCGGGCCGACGACCGCATCCTGTACCCGCTGCGCCGCACCGGCCCCAAGGGCTCCGGCCGGTTCGAGCGGATCACGTGGGACGAGGCCCTGGAGGAGATCTCGGCCCGGCTGCGCGGGATCGTCGAGGAGCACGGGGGCGAGGCGATCTGGCCGTACGCGGGCACCGGCTCGCTCGGCTACCTCCAGGGGTGCGAGGGCGTGGCCGGCCGCCGGTTCTGGAACGTGCTGGGCGCCTCCAAGCACTGGCTGAACATCTGCTCCAGCGCCGGCAACTCCGGTCTCACCCTGGCCAACGGCACCCCCGGCGGCATGGACACCGAGGACTTCGCGCTGTCGCGGCTGATCCTGCTGTGGGGGACGAACACACTGACCAGCGGCCACCACCTGTGGAAGTTCGTGCAGGAGGCCCGGGCGAACGGCGCGTACGTGGTGGCGATCGACCCGATCCGCACCAGGACCGCGGACCAGGCGGACCGGCACCTGGCGATCAGGCCCGGCACGGACGCGGCGCTCGCCCTCGGGCTGCTCAACGTGGTGCTCGCCGAGGGTGCGCAGGACGACGACTACCTGGCCCGGCACACGACGGGCTGGGAGACGTTCCGCGAGGAGATCCTGGCCTACCCGGTCGAGCGGGTGGCCGAGATCACCGGCATCCCGGCCGAGGACATCCACAGCCTGGGGACGCGGCTCGCGCGCACCCGGCCGACCGCCATCCGCGCCACGATGGGCATCCAGCGGCACGAGGGCGGCGGCACGGCGATGCGCACGATCGCCGCGATCCCCGCCGTCACCGGCGACTGGCGGCACCCGGGCGGCGGCGTGGCCTACTCCACCAGCGGCCACGTCCACCTGAACATCGACACCCGCGACGACCTGCTCGCCAAGCCGGTCCGCACGCTGACGATGACGCGCCTCGCCTCGGAGCTGGACTCGGTCAAGTGCCTGTGGGTGTACGGCGCGAACCCGCTCGGCTCCACCTCCGACACCGGCGCGATCAGGCGCGGGCTGGCCCGCGAGGACCTGTTCACGGTCGTCATGGAGCACTTCCCGACCGACACGGTCGACTACGCCGACATCGTGCTGCCCGCGACGATGCAGACCGAGCACGCCGACCTGCACGCCGGCTACGGCCACATGTACCTCCACTGGAACGAGCCCGCGGTGGAGCCGCCCGGCGAATGCCTGTCCACCACGGAGACGTTCCGCCGCCTGGCCCGGCACATGGGCCTGAACGAGCCGTCCCTGTACGACTCGGACCTGGAGCTGGCCGAGCAGCTCCTCGCCAGTGGCCATCCGTCGCTGGAGGGCGTCACGCTGGACCGGCTGCGCAAGGAGGGCTGGGTGCGGATGAACTATCCCAAGCCGTTCACGCCGTTCGCCGAGGGCTTCCCGACGTCGTCCGGCCGGATGCGTTTCCCGTCGCGGGGCAAGGCGTACGTGCCGTCGATGTCGGCGCGGGAGGCGGGGCGCGGGCCGTACCCGCTGACCTTGATCACGCCGGCGGCGCACACGTTCCTCAACACGACGTTCGCCAACAACCCCGAGTTGCGGCGCCGCGCCAAGGACCCGGTGGTGTTGGTCAACCCGGCCGACGCGGCCGAGCGGGGGCTCGAGAGCGGGCGGCGGGCGCGGGTGCACAACGCGGGCGGCGAGTTCCTGGCCGAGGTGGAGGTGAGCGACCGGGTGGCGCGCGGCGTGGTCGCCTCGCCCAAGGGGCACTGGCCGAAGCACGTGCCGGGCGGCGCCAACCCGAACGCGGTGGTACGGGAGGCCGACGCGGACCTCGGCCGGGGCGCGGTCTACCACGACAACCTGGTCGAGGTCAGCCCTTGCTGACCGTGGTTGATCAAGAACTGTGGTCGTTCAGGAACGGTGCCGGTCCATGAACGTGAGGATGCGGTCGAGCACCTGCGGGCCGTAGGAGGCGCCGAACATCGCGGAGGCGTGGGCGCTCTCGCCCTTGACCAGGAGCAGCTCGTTGGCGGCCGCCTTGGTGGCGGCGTCGTGGGCGGCCCGGAGGTCGGCGGCGCCGCCGTAGCCGTCGTTCTCGGTGCCGATCTGGAGCAGCGGCGCGGTGATCGCGGCGGCGTCGGCGGGGTCGATCGAGCCTGACAGGGCGACGACCCCGGCCGTCTTGCCGCGCATCCTGGCCGCCGCGAGGGGGGCGGTGGTGGCGCCGATCGAGCCGCCCACGAAGAACAGGCGCTTGACGCCCTTCTCCTTGGCCAGCCGCTTGCCCATGGCCACGGCGACGTCCTCCGGCGGGACCCTGCTGTCCCTGGCGTACAGCAGCACGCGGTAGCCGGCCCCCACGAGACGGTCGGAGAGCGGGCGCCAGGTGCAGACGCTGCCGTTGCGCTCGTACGTGATCACCACGCCGACCGGTCCCTTGCCCGTGATGACGCCGGGCAGGTCGTCGCCGTGGGTGAAGATCCTGCCGTCCTTCTCGGTGAAGCAGCCGCTGACGTTCGGGCCGGTGACGACGGGTGACGGCGTCACCGAAGGCCTGGCCGGTGCCGACGTCGCCGGCATCGGAGATGTCGGGGACGGCGCCGCCGCGGTGCCGGCCGTGCCCCCGCAGGCGGTCAGCAGCGCCACGAGCCCCGCCAGGCCGGCGCCTCCCCACCCGGTGTGCCGTGAGCCGATGATCGCGCGCATGCCCGTCCCCTCTCCTCAGACTATGTCAGAAGTGACATAGTCTGCCGGCAGAATATCCTTGGCACACGATGACCTCAACGCTTGGTTTCGCGATCCTCGCCGTGCTGGCGCGGGGCGAGCGCACGGGCTACGACATCGCCGCCGCCATGCGACGGCCCGTGTCGTACTTCTGGACGGCCGGGCACAGTCAGATCCACGCCGAGCTGCAGAAGCTGACGGCCGGAGGTCTGGTCGCGTTCGAGACCCGGCACGGGCCCGGCCCGCAGGACAAGAAGGTCTACCGGCTGACGCCCGAGGGCGGGGACGCGCTGCGGGCGTGGATCACCGAGCCGCCGCGCGGGCGGCCCGAGCGCGACGAGCTGGTGCTCAAGACGTACGCCTCGTGGCTGGCCGACCCCGAGCTGGTCAGGCGGCTGTTCGCCGAGCAGTTGCGGGCGCACGAGGAGCGGCTGGCCGAGTACGAGCGCGAGGAGGAGCTGTTCGGGGGGCCTCCCGACCCGGGCGACCCCCGCTTCGGCAACTACGCGGCGCTGCGGTGCGGGCTCGGCTACGAGCGGCACCGCGCCGAATGGTGCCGGTGGATGGTGGGTCAGCTCAGCGCGAGCTTGAAGCCCTCGTGGGAGGCGGTGAAGCCGAGCGAGCCGTAGAAGCGGTGCGCGTCGGCGCGGGACTTGTCGGAGGTGAGCTGCACCATCGCGCAGCCCCGGGCGCGCGCCCGGTCCACGGCCCAGCTGATCATCTTGCGGCCGAGGCCCTGGCCCCGGGTGGAGGCGGCGACCCTGACCGCCTCGATCTGGCAGCGCTCGGCGCCCAGCCTCGACAGGCCGGCCAGGTAGGTGAGCTGCATGGTGCCGACGACCTTGCCGCCGACCTCGGCCACGATCAGCTCGTCGTAGGGGTCGGCGTCGATGCGGGCGAACGCCTTCAGGTAGCGCTCGTCGTTCGGGTCGCCCTCGCGCCGCGCGCCGAGCGGGTCGTCGGCCAGCAGGGCCACGATCGCGGGCACGTCCTCGGCCCTGGCCCGGCGGAACAGCAGCGACAGCGCGTACTGCGACTCGCCGACCTCGGGGTCGGACGGCAGCGCCATCGTCTGGCCCGTCGGGGTGAACCCCTTGCGCAGGTAGAGGGCACGGGCGGCCGCGTTGGAGTCCACGGCCCACAGCCGCACCTCCTCGGCCCCCGCGGCGCGGGCCCCGGCGACGACCTCGTCCACCAGGAGCGAGCCGATCCCCCGGCCCCGGGCCTCCGGCGCCACCCACATCGCCAGCAGATGGACCCCGTCCTCCTCCTGGCGGGCGCACACCAGCCCGAGGTCGGCCGTGCCGTCGGTGGCCACCAGCCACCTTGACTCGGGGGCGCTCAGCCGCTCCGCCCACGTCTCGGATGGGAAATCCTTCTCCCTGGCGTACGTGGACGCGAACGCGCCCGGCGCGTCCAGCAGCGCTCTCAGCCTGATCTCCCGCAGACGCTCCACGTCGTCCACGCCCAGCTCCACAAGTACGATGTCCGGCATATCGGGCATCATGCCAGTAACCGGCTTGACGGCTTCACCGGTGTCGCGGTTGGGTGATCGCATGATTGAGATCCATGCCGTGACCATCGACGCCGCCGACCCGTACGAGCTGGGGAGCTGGTGGAGCAAGGTCACCGGGCTTCCGCTCGGAGACGACGACCACCCGGGCGACCCCGAGATCATGCTCCGCACGAAGCAGGACCCGTTCCTGCTGTTCATCCGCGTCCCCGAGGGCAAGGCCGGCAAGAACCGCGTCCACCTCGACGTCAACGCCGTCGAGGGCAGCCGGGACCAGGAGGTCGAGCGGCTGCTGGAGCTGGGCGCCACCATCTTCGAGGACCACCGCAAGCCCGACGGGACCGGATGGGTGACCATGCACGACCCCGAGGGCAACGAGTTCTGCGTCACCCGGAACCAGGCCGAGCGGGACGGCCTGCTGGGCTGACGTCCCACCGGCCTCACGAGGACGAGCGCGCGCGGCCCTTCACGGTCATCGTGAGGATGCCCGCGATGACGTACACGAGCACGCCGTGCCAGACGGACTGGAAGGCCGAGCCGAAGACGCCCTCGGAGTCGAGCACGAGCTGCACCGGGTAGTCGAGCACGGTGGCGATGCCGGCGGGCAGCAGCGCGAACTTCCAGGGGTGGTTCAGCGCCCACTGGCGGGCCTGCCGGGTCACCCGGTCGCCGACGTCCGGCTTGGAGACCGCGCCGATCGCGGCGATCAGCGCGAACAGGTTGATGCCGAGTCCCAGCGCCCACACCAGGTTGGCGTCACCGGGCAGCAGGACCCCGAGGCCGAAGCTGACACCGGCCACCACACCGCCGCCGACGGCCGCGGCCTTCCAGGGCGCGCCGCGCAGCGCGGCGCCGGACAGCGAGACTTCGTCGCGTCGAGTGATTTCGTTCATACGGCCAGGGTGCCTCGCGGGCCACCCTGGCCACATCGGGGATCGTCCCTGATAAGTCCCCGACCACCCGGGCGCCCGGAGGTCAGTCCCACCAGATCGTCACCCAGCGCTCGCGCGGCAGCGGCCACATGCCCATGGAGAGCGCGGTCTCGGCGACCTCCTCCGCGCGTGCCGGGTCGAGGCAGATCCGGCGGCAGGCGCCCGCCGCCAGCTCCTCCAGGCTGCTGAATCGTTCCAGCGGGGCCTCCCGCTCCTCCACCCGGACCCGGAACCCGAGCGCCGCGGCCAGCGCGACGCAGTCCTCGGCGACGGGGCGCACGGGACGGTTCACTCCGTGGAAGTGCTCCCAGAGCGGGGTCATCCAGCTCATGGGGTGGCGGTGGGCGAGCTCGATCACCACGCGGCCGCTCGTACGGGCGTCCAGGGCGCGCAGGAATCCGGCCAGGTCGGGCACGTTGTAGACGACGTGCGCGGCGACCGCCACGTCCGCCACCGGCACCTGGTCGGCCACGTCGGGCCAGCGTCCCTCGACCGTGGTGTGCGCGACGCCCAGCTTGTCGGCGCGCAGCGCCAGCTCGGCCAGCATCGCGGCGGAGGTGTCGACCGCGTACAGCCGTCCCACGCGCCCGTGCAGCGGCAGCGAGGCGGCGCCCGTGCCGGCGCCGACGTCCAGGAGCGTGCCTCCCTCCGGCAGGGCCTCCGCGAGCCGGGTCATCGTGGGACCGTCGTCCGGCTCGGCCAGCGCCCGGTCGGTACGCGCGGCGAAACGGGTCGGGGAGTGGCCCCACGGATCGGCGTGGGCCTTGGCCAGGATCTCGGGCGGGATGGCCCACGAGTCAAGGCGCTCTCGCCAGCGCACGGCGAGTTCTTCGGCGTCCATGGAGATGAGCATGCCACGCATATCCACTGTTACCCGCGGGTAGCATTCAGAGTAAGGTTACTAGCCGGTAGATAAAGACCTCGGGTCAAGGAGATCAGCACCCATGGGCCACTACAAGAGCAACCTGCGTGACCTCGAGTTCAACCTCTTCGAGGTGTTCGGGCGCGGCGAGATCCTCCGCACCGGCCCGTACGCGGACCTGGACGAGGACGTCGCCCGCAGCATCCTCGGCGAGGTCAACAGGCTGGCCACCGGGGTCCTTGCCGAGTCGTTCGAGGAGGGCGACCGCAACCCGCCGGTCTTCGACCCCGAGAACCGCACCGTGAGCGTCCCCGCCGGTTTCAAGAAGTCGTACCAGGCGCTGCTCGACGGAGGCTGGGCGAACCTGGACCTGCCCGAGAGCCTCGGCGGCCCCGGCATCCCCCGCAGCCTCGCCTGGGCCACGGCCGAGATGGTCCTCGGCGCCAACCCCGCCCTCTACATGTACGCCGCCGGCCCCAACTTCGCCTACACCCTGTGGAAGCTCGGCACCCCCGACCAGAAGCGCTTCGCCCAGCTCGCCATCGAGCGCAACTGGGGCGCCACCATGGTCCTCACCGAGCCCGACGCCGGCTCCGACGTCGGCGCCGGCCGCGCCAAGGCGGTCCGGCAGCCCGACGGCACCTGGCACATCGAGGGCGTCAAGCGCTTCATCACCAGCGCCGAGCACGACCTGACCGAGAACATCTTCCACCTCGTACTGGCCCGCCCCGAGGGCCACGGCCCCGGCACCAAGGGCCTGTCCATGTTCCTGGTGCCGAAGTACCACGTGAACCTCGACAACGGCCGGCTGGGCGAGCGCAACGGCGTCTACGTCACCAACGTCGAGAAGAAGATGGGCCTGAAGGTCTCCACCACCTGCGAGCTCACCTTCGGCGACCGGCACCCGGCGATCGGCTGGCTGGTGGGCGACGTCCACGAGGGCATCAAGCAGATGTTCATGGTCATCGAGCACGCCCGCATGATGGTCGGCACCAAGGCCATCGCCACGCTCTCCACCGGCTACCTCAACGCCCTGGAGTACGCCAAGTCCCGCGCGCAGGGCGCCGACCTGACCCGGATGGCCGACAAGTCCGCCCCGCGCGTCACCATCACCCACCACCCCGACGTGCGCCGCGAGCTCATGCTGCAGAAGGCGTACGCCGAGGGCATGCGGGCGCTGGTCCTCTACACCGCGACCTTCCAGGACGCCATCCAGATCGACCCGGACGACCGGCACGCCCAGGCCATGAACGACCTGCTGCTGCCCCTGGTCAAGGGCGTCGGCTCCGAGCGCTCGTACGAGCTGCTGTCCCGCTCCCTGCAGACCCTCGGCGGCTCCGGCTACCTGCAGGACTACCCCATCGAGCAGTACATCCGCGACGCCAAGATCGACTCGCTCTACGAGGGCACCACCGCGATCCAGGGCCTCGACCTGTTCTTCCGCAAGATCCTGCGCAACCAGGGCGCCGCGATCGGCGCGCTGCTCACCGAGGTCAACGCCTTCGCCGGCTCCGAGGCGGGCAACGGCCGGCTCAAGGAGGAGCGCGGGCTGCTCGCCGAGGCCGCCGCGGACGTCAAGGCCATGGGCGACACGATGGCCGGCTGGGCGCTCTCCTCGCTGGAGCAGCCGCAGGAGGTCTACAAGGTCGGCCTCAACACCACCCGGTTCCTGCTCGCGCTCGGCGACCTCGTGATCGGCTGGCTGCTGCTGCGCCAGGCCGAGGTGGCGCTGGCCCGCCTGGCGGACGGCGAGGACCCCTTCTACCAGGGCAAGGTGGCCGCGGCCTCGTTCTTCGCCAAGACCGTGCTGCCGCGCCTGGCGGCCGAGCGGCGCGTGCTCGACGGCACCGGCCAGGAGCTCATGGAGCTGCCGGAGGAGGCGTTCTAGCGACGCCCGCGCCGCCCCTCCACGACGCCCGCTCCGGACTCCGGAGCGGGCGTCCGCGTCCGGCGGTACGGTCGCCTCATGAGTGCCACCCCCCACGACCACCCCCTCCCCCCGCCGCGCGTCGAGGAGGTCTCCGACGGCGTGTACGCCTACGTCCAGCCGGACGGGAGCTGGTGGATCAACAACACCGGCTTCCTGGCCGGCCGGCGCGGCGTCGTCGGGATCGACGCGTGCTCGACCGAGCGCCGCACGCGGGCCTACCGCGAGGCCGTCGCCAGGGTCACCGACCGGCCCGTCACTACCCTGGTCAACACCCACCACCACGGCGACCACACCTTCGGCAACTACCTGTTCCCCGAGGCCACGATCGTCGCCCACGAGCGGACCCGCGAGATGGTGCTGGCTGAGGGCATCCCCGCCTACCGAGCCGCCTGGTCGCCCGACGTCGAGTGGGGCGAGCTGGAGGCCGTGGCGCCGTTCCTCACCTACACCGACGGCGTGACCCTCTACTCCGACGAGCTGCGCTGCGAGGTACGGCACGTCGGCACCGCCGCGCACACCACCAACGACTCCTACGTGTGGATCCCGGAGCGCCGCCTGCTGTTCTCCGGCGACCTCGTCTTCAACGGCGGCACCCCGTTCGTGCTGATGGGCTCGGTGGACGGGATGCTGGACGCGCTGGACCGGCTGGCGGAGCTGGGGGCGGAGACTATCGTGCCCGGCCACGGCGACGTGTGCGGCCCCGAGGTGATCGGGCGGGTGCGCGGCTACCTGCGCTTCGTCCGGGACACCGCCGAGCGCGGCCGGTCGGCGGGGCTCACACCGCTGGAGACCGCCCGCGAGACCGACCTCGGCGAGTGGGCGGAGCTGCTCGACGCCGAGCGGATCGTCGGCAACCTGCACCGCGCCTACGCCGAGCTGGACGGCCTGCCGAGGGGCGGTGACATCGACCTGGTCGCGGCCATCGGGGACATGATCGCCTTCAACGGGGGCCGTCCACTCTCCTGCCTCGCCTGAGGGTGTGATCGCCTTTCCCCGGGTATTGCACAGGGTGTACTCGCCTTTTGCCTGCGGAGGTCGTCATGGGTGTCGGGGTCAGCATCTTCATCCTCACGCTCGGCGCCATCCTGAAGTTCGCCATCGAGCCGGACGTGTTCGGTGACGCCGTCCACATGGACGTGATCGGCCTCATCTTCATGATCGTGGGCGGCATCGGGATCGTGCTCAGCGTCGTGATGGCGCCCCGGCGCGGCCGTACCTCCGACGACCGGCTGATGCACCGCGAGAACAACCCGCCCGAGATGTGACGGAAGGGTCTCCCGGGAGCGGGCAATCACGGTTGTCCATGTTCCCCGGCGAGGGAGACCCTTGCATGACCGCATCGCTCGACGGAGCCGTCGCGGACCCCGAGAGGTTCGCCACCGTCTTCGACGCCCACTACGAGGAGATCCGCCGCTACGTCGGACGCCGGCTCGACCTCGACGTCGCCGAGGACCTGGCGGCGGAGACCTTCCTCATCGCCTTCCGCCGCCGTCACAGCTTCGACGCGGCCAAGGGCGGCGTCAGGCCCTGGCTGTACGGCATCGCCACGAACCTCATCGGCGGGCACCGGCGCGCCGAGGTGCGCCGCTACCGGGCCCTGGCCAGATCGGGGCCGCCGCCGGACGACGACGGCCATGACCAGCGGGTCGTGGACCGGATCGCCGCCGGGGTGACCGTGCAGAGGCTCTCGGCCGCACTGGCCGGCCTGTCGCGCGGCGAGCGCGACGTGGTGCTGCTCGTCGCGTACGGCGAGCTCACCTACGACGAGGTGGCCGCGGCGCTCGGCGTCGCCTACGGCACCGTCGCCTCCCGGCTCAGCCGGGCCAGGACCAAGCTACGTGACGCCCTGGGGGTGGAGGTTTGATGAAGGAGTTCCAGCTCATCGACGACGTGATGCCGGACGTCCCGCCCGCCGGGCACGCGGAGACGGCGGTGGTGCGGGCGCGGGTGCTGGCTGCGGCGTCGCCGCGCCGCCGGCCGCCCGTCTGGGCGCGGGTGTCGCTCGCGGCGGCGGCGGTCACGGGCGTGCTCCTGGCCGGGTTCGTGGTGGCGCCCCGCCTGGGCGACGACGGGACCGGCACGGCGTCTCCCCCTGCCACAGCCGCCGCCATGGCGACGGCCTCCTCGCCGAGCGACGCCCTGAAGAGAGCGGCGGACCGGCTGGCCGCGCAGCCCGCGGGCACGGGACGGTGGTGGAGACGCGAAGCGCTGCACAGCCAGCGGGCGCGATTCAAGGACAACCCCTCCTTCTACGTCGAGAACCAGGCGAAGGAGGTGCTGTGGATCGACCGCCAGGGCCGGCAGCGAATCGAGCGGGGGGGCGTCTCCTCCACGTTCCCGACCTCCCTGGACGAGCGGGAGTGGAAAAGGGCGGGATCCCCGCCGCTCTGCGGTGACGACAACGACTGCCAGATCGGCAGGGTGTTCATGGCTCCGCTGCCGCTCAAGCCTGTCACGGATCTGCCCGCCGAGCCCGGCGCGCTGAAGGCCGAGCTGCTGAGGCGCCTTCCCCAGGACGGCACCTACGAGCAGGAGAGCTGGCTGTGGAGCGTCGCCCTCTGGGTGCTGCTCGACACCGAGGCGACGCCCGCCATCAGAGCCGCGGTTTACGGGATGCTCGCCGACCTGCCCGGGACAGACATCGCTGAGCGGCTCTTCGACGGGCGTACCGGCATCACGCTGACGCACGGCGACGCCACCGCCCCTCAACAGGTGGTCATCGAGCCGGAGAGCGGCGAGCTGCTGGCCGTGCAGACCGTGACGACAGGCCGGACGGATGAGAAGGTGGTCGACGCGTACAGGGTGCGTCGGCTCGGCTGGACCGACGAGCAGCCGGCTACAGACTGAGCTGTACGGCGGCGCGGCTCGCCAGGATGGGCTTGATGTACTCGGCGATCAACGCCTGGTGCCCCGGGTCGTCGCGGTAGATCACGTAGTCGTCGAGGTCGTCGAAGTCGGCGACGACGGCGAAGTCGTGGTTGCCGTGGTTGATGCCCGCGTCGGGACCGAAGGCGTAGGCGCGGATCTGCGGGATGGCGGCCGGCAGCTTCTCCAGCTCGGCCGCCACCCTGGCCTTCTGCTCGTCGCTGGCGTCATCGGTCCAGGTGAACAGCACGACATGGCGAATCATGCGATCACCCTACCCAGGCTCCGCCCGGCGGATGAGCCCGGGCCCGGACGACTCGCGGGAGACGTCCGGGCCCGGCTCACGGGTCAGCTCCAGGCGAGCATGCGCAGCGGGTCCTCCAGCATCTGGCCGACGTCCCGCAGGAACAGCGAGCCCAGCTCGCCGTCCACGATCCGGTGGTCGAACGAGAGCGCCAGCGTCGTGACCTTGCGCACCGCCAGCTCGCCGTCCACCACCCACGGCATGTCCCTGACCTGGCCGAAGGCGAGGATGGCGGACTCGCCCGGGTTGAGGATGGGGGTGCCCGCGTCGACGCCGAACACGCCCACGTTCGTGATCGTGAACGTGCCGCCCGCCATGTCCGCGGGCTGGGCGCGCCCGGCCCTGGCCGTCTCGGCCAGCGCGGTGAGCCGCCCGGCCAGCTCGGGCAGCGGCAGCTCGTGGGCGTCCTTGATGTTGGGCACCACGAGCCCGCGCGGGGTGGCGGCGGCGATGCCCAGGTTCACGTAGTGCTTGACCACGATCTCCTGGGCCTGCTCGTCCCACGACGAGTTGATCATCGGGTGGCGCCTGGCGGCGACGAGCACGGCCTTGGCCACCAGGAGCAGCGGCGAGACCTTGACCTCGGCGAAGTCGGGCAGCTCGCGCAGCCGCCGGACCGCCGCCATCGTCTCGGTGACGTCCACCTGGAGGAACTCGGTGACGTGCGGGGCGGTGAAGGCGCTGGCCACCATGGCCTGGGCCGTCATCTTGCGCACGCCCTTGACGGGGATGCGCTCCTCGCGTGGGCCCCGGGCGGCCGTCCAGGAGGTCGCCGTCGGCTCCCCAGCCGGCGCGGCGGGCTGGGTGGAGGCGGCGGCGTGGACGTCGTCGCGGGTGATGGAGCCGTGCGGGCCCGTGCCGGTCAGCGTCGCCAGGTCCACGCCGAGGTCGCGCGCCAGCTTGCGGACGGGCGGCTTGGCGAGCGCCGCGACCCGCCCGGGGACGCCGCGCTGTGCCGGTACGGGGTCCGCCACGACGGGCTCGGCGATCGCGGGCTGAACGGCGGCGGACTGGTCGGCGGGGAGCTGGCCGGTCGGGCGGGACTTGCGGGGGCGGCGCTTGGTGGCGCCGGTCTTGACGCCGTAACCGACCAGGACCGCCTGCCGCTCCTCCTTGGGCGCGGGACTGCCGTGGACGCCGGGCTCCACCGCGCCCTCGGCAGGCGGACGCGGCACCATGTCGTCGGCCAGCGCCTCACCGCGGCCGGAAGCCGCCTGCGCGGGTACGGCCGCCCGGGTGGGACCGGTCTGGGCGGGAGCGGCCTGAGTGGGAGCGGCCGGAATGGGGCCACCGCCCTCCTCGGCCGTGTCGACGGCGATGATGGGCGCGCCCACGTCGACCGTCTGCCCCTCCTCGGCCATCAGGCCGCCGACCACCCCGTCCCAGGGGATCGGCAGCTCGACGATCGACTTGGCCGTCTCGATCTCGACGACGATCTGGTTGACCTTGACCGCGTCGCCTTCCTTGACGTGCCAGCGGACGATCTCCGCCTCGGTCAGCCCTTCGCCGACGTCGGGGAGCTTGAACTCACGTCGCATGAAAACGAGTCCCCTCTCAGTAGCCGAAGGACCGGTCGACGGCGTCGAGCACCCTGTCGAGGTCGGGCAGGTAGTGCTCCTCCAGCTTCGACGGGGGGTACGGCGTGGAGAAGCCGCCGACGCGCAGCACCGGAGACTCCAGGTGGTAGAAGCACTGCTCGGTGATCCGCGCCGCCAGCTCCGCGCCGAACCCGCTGTTGACCGGCGCCTCGTGCACCACCACGACCCGGCCCGTGCGGCGGGCGGAGTCCATGACGAGCGGGGCGTCGAGCGGGTTGAGCGAGCGCAGGTCGATGACCTCCAGCGACCGCCCGTCGTCCTGGGCCGCCGCCGCGGCCTCCAGGCACGTCTTGACCATCGGCCCGTACGCGATGAGCGTGGCGTCGGTCCCCGGGCGGACGATCTTGCCCTTGTCGAGGGGCGTCCACCAGCCGGTGTCGGCGGTGTCGATGTCGGCCTTCTCCCAGTAGCGGCGCTTGGGCTCGAAGAAGATGACCGGGTCGTCGGAGCGGATGGCCTGCTGGATCATCGAGTACGCGTCGGCCGGGTTGGAGCAGGCGACCACGCGCAGGCCGGCGGTGTGGGTGAAGTACGCCTCGGGCGACTCGCTGTGGTGCTCGACCGCGCCGATGCCGCCGCCGCAGGGGATGCGCACGACCACGGGCAGCTTGATCGCGCCGAGCGAGCGCATCGGCATCTTGGCGAGCTGGGTGATGATCTGGTCGGCCGCCGGGAAGACGAAGCCGTCGAACTGGATCTCGCACACCGGCCGGTAGCCGCGCAGCGCGAGGCCGATGGCGGTGCCGACGATGCCCGACTCGGCGAGCGGCGTGTCGATGACCCGGTCCTCGCCGAAGTCCTTCTGCAGGCCGTCGGTGACGCGGAAGACGCCGCCGAGCTTGCCGACGTCCTCGCCCATGATGAGGACCTTGGGGTCGTCCTCCATGGCCTTGCGCATGCCCTCGTTGAGCGCCTTGGACAGGCTCAGGATCGTCATCGCTCGAACCCCTCGAGGTAGGCGGCGAACTGGGCGCGCTCCTCGTCCATCAGCGGGTGGGGCTCCGCGTAGACGTGGTCGAAGATGTCGAGCGGCCCGGGGTCGGGCATGGCCAGGCAGCGCCTGCGCAGGTCGGCGCCGAGCTGGTCGGCCTCCGCCTCGACGGAGTCGATGAACGCCTGGTCGGCCAGCTCGTTCTTGAACAGGTACGACTTGACCCGCTCGATGGGGTCCTTGAGCTTCCACGCCTCCAGCTCGCTGGCGACCCGGTAGCGGGTGGGGTCGTCGGTGGTGGTGTGGGCGCCCATGCGGTACGTGTACGCCTCGATCAGGGTCGGGCCCTGTCCCTCGCGGGCGTTCTTGAGCGCCTGGCGGGTGACCGCGAGGCACGCGAACACGTCGTTGCCGTCGACCCGGATGCCGGGGAAGCCGAAGCCGGAGGCCCGCCGGTAGAGGGGGATGCGGGTCTGCTTCTCCAGCGGCTCGGAGATCGCCCACTGGTTGTTCTGGCAGAAGAACACGATCGGCGCGTTGAAGACGCTGGCCCAGATGAACGACTCGTTGACGTCGCCCTGGGAGGTGGCGCCGTCGCCGAAGTACGCGATCGTGGCCGAGGGCGCGTCGTCGCGCTGGATGCCCATGGCGTAGCCGACCGCGTGCAGGGTCTGGCTGCCGATGACGATCGTGTAGAGGTGGAAGTTGTGCTCCTGGGGGTCCCAGCCTCCGTGGTTCACCCCCCGGAACAGGCCCAGCAGCTTGACCGGGTCGACGTCGCGGCACCAGGCGACGCCGTGCTCCCGGTACGTCGGGAAGGCCATGTCGGCGTCGGTCAGCGCGCGGCCGGAGCCGATCTGGGCGGCCTCCTGGCCGAGCAGGGAGGCCCAGATGCCGAGCTCGCCCTGGCGTTGCAGGGCGACGGCCTCCAGGTCGATGCGCCGGACGAGCACCAGGTCGCGGTAGAGCGACCTGACCTCCTCGGGCTTGAGGTCGATGTCGTAGTCGGGGTGCTCAACGCGCTCACCCTCCGGGGTGAGGAGCTGGACCAGCTCTGGGGGTGCTGCGGCACCACGAGAGGCGTCGGCGGTCACGTGCCACTCCTGTGCGGTCGGGGCCGATCTGGGCGGGATTGCCACCTCACGCCGGCCTTTTGAGCGTCGGACCATGTGGTGGTGGTTCGTACGCGTGTGGGGACATCGTGGCAGACGTCACAGCCCTCCGCGCAAGCCCCATGCACTTCCCCGTTCCCGTTGTACCGTCTGCCACACGCGCCGGTAGGCTGGCTTTCCCAACCCGCCGTACCAGGAGGAACGCAGTGGCGCGCGTCATCGTAGACGTCATGCTGAAGCCGGAGATTCTCGACCCCCAGGGTCAGGCCGTCGCCCGGGCGCTGCCCCGGCTCGGCTTCTCCGGGGTGTCGGAGGTGCGGCAGGGCAAGCGGTTCGAGATCGAGCTGGACGGCCCGGCCGACGAGACGGCGCTGGCGGAGATCCGTAAGATGGCCGAGACCCTGCTCGCCAACACGGTGATCGAGGACTACGACGTCCGGGTCGACGGCTAGACCTCACATTCGGCGGCTGGATTTCCCCTTGGCGGCTTAAAGCCGGGTTAGGGCGTGCCACAATGCCACGGGCGTGTCAACAGTAAATAACAACAGCGTGATTTTGCGGTTAGCCCCGTTTTCACGGGGAAACCTACTCCAGGTGACATTCCGGAGCCCGGAGGAGTCCGGTGGATATTGAGTTCTCGTTGGCGCTGCCCCGGGATGCGATCGGCATACCGATGGTCAGGCGGGTGCTCGGAGACGCGATGCGGTCGCTCAGCGTGAGCGAGACCTGCATCTCCGACATGCTGCTCGCCGTCTCCGAGGCGTGCTCCAACGCGGTCCGGCACGGAGGACCGGGCAACCGCTACGAGGTGACCGCGGCGATCGGCTACGGCCGCTGCGACGTCCGCGTGGCCGACAACGGCGGCGGTCTGCCCTCCATGCCGCTGCACTTCCCTCCCTCCGACACGGAGAACGGCCGCGGTCTGCTCATCATGCGCTCCGTGGTCGACGAGATCTCCTTCGGCGTCACCCCCGGCCAGGGCACCACGGTCCACCTGCGCAAGCTGCTCGCCTGGGACGACGAGGCCGAGGCCCGTCCCCGCCAGCTCGCCGCCGTCTGATCCGCGCGATCCTCCGCTCGCCACCTGCCTGTCATCCGCGCGCCGCGCACGCCCGGCGAGGAACATCCGGTCGCACCCGATAACCTGGGGAGTGCCGCCCCCGTCCACCCCGAGCGACGGTGGCGCGCGTGCGCATTCCTCAGAAGGGGACGACTGTCATGAGCGCTGCCCGCGTGGGCGTAGTCACGTTTCCAGGAACTCTCGACGACCAGGACGCCGCCAGAGCCGTTCACCTCGTGGGCGCGCAGGCGGTTCCGCTGTGGCACGCCGACCACGACCTCAAGGGGGTCGACGCGGTGTTCCTGCCGGGCGGCTTCTCCTACGGCGACTACCTCCGCTGCGGCGCGATCTCCCGGTTCGCGCCGCTCATGGACGAGCTCATCCCGGCCGCTCGCGCCGGGCTGCCCGTGCTCGGCACCTGCAACGGCTTCCAGATCCTCTGCGAGGCCCATCTGCTGCCGGGCGCGCTGACCCGCAACGCCTCGCTCCACTACGTCTGCCGCGACCAGCGGCTCCGGGTCGAGCAGACCGGCACGGCGTGGACGTCGGCGTTCGGCCAGGGCCAGGAGATCGTGCTGCCGGTCAAGCACGGCGAGGGCCGCTACGTCGCCTCCGCCGACACGCTCGCCGAGCTGGAGGCCGCCGGCCGGGTGGTCGTGCGCTACATCGGCAACCCCAACGGCGCCATGAACGACATCGCCGGCATCACCAACGAGGCGGGCAACGTGGTCGGTCTCATGCCGCACCCCGAGCACGCGGTCGAGGAGCTGGTCGGCGCCCCGAGCACCGACGGCCTCGGCTTCTTCACCTCCATCCTCAAGAAGCTGGTCAACGCATGAGCGCCGACTCCGTCAAGCGAGCCCAGACCACCCCGGACGAGCCGATGCCGTTCGCCGAGCTGGGGATGAAGCAGGACGAGTACGACCGGGTCAAGGAGATCCTGGGCCGCCGTCCCACCGGCTCCGAGCTGGCCATCTACAGCGTCATGTGGTCCGAGCACTGCTCGTACAAGTCGTCCAAGGTGCACCTGCGGCAGTTCGCCACCAAGGCGCCGAAGTCCGAGGCGCTGCTCGTCGGCATGGGCGAGAACGCCGGCGTGGTGGACATCGGCGACGGCTGGGCGGCCACGTTCAAGATCGAGTCGCACAACCACCCGTCGTACGTCGAGCCGCACCAGGGCGCGGCCACCGGCGTCGGCGGGATCGTGCGCGACATCATGTCGATGGGCGCCCGCCCGATCGCGGTCATGGACGCCATCCGCTTCGGCGCCGCCGACGCCCCCGACACGCGGCGGGTGCTGCCCGGCGTCGTCGAGGGCATCAGCCACTACGGCAACTGCCTGGGCCTGCCCAACATCGGCGGCGAGGTCGTCTTCGACCCCTGCTACATCGGCAACCCGCTGGTCAACGCCCTCTGCGTGGGCCTGCTGCGCAAGGACCAGATCAAGCTGGCCACCGCGCCCGGCCCCGGCAACAAGGTCGTGCTCTTCGGCGCCTCGACCGGCCCCGACGGCATCGGCGGCGCTTCCGTGCTCGCCAGCGCCACGTTCGAGGACGAGTCGCAGGCCAAGCGGCCCGCCGTGCAGGTGGGCGACCCGTTCATGGAGAAGCTGCTCATCGAGTGCTGCCTGGAGCTGTACGCGGCCGACGTGGTCGTGGGCATCCAGGACCTCGGCGCGGCCGGCGTCTCCTGCGCCACCACCGAGCTGGCCGCCAAGGGCACCGGCGGCATGCACGTCGACCTCAACCTCGTCCCGCTGCGCGACCCGTCGCTGCGGCCCGAGGAGATCCTGATGAGCGAGTCGCAGGAGCGCATGATGGCCGTCGTGCACCCCGACGACATCGCGGCGTTCATGGCGATCTGCGAGAAGTGGGACGTGCCGGCCACCGTCATCGGCGAGGTCACCGACACCGGCCGCCTGGTGATGACCTGGGACGGCGAGGTCATCGTCGACATCCCGCCGGGCACCGCCGCCGACGACGGCCCCGTCTACGAGCGCCCCTTCCACGAGCCCGCCGGGCAGGCCGCGCTCAACGCCGACGTCCCCGACCGGCTGGAGCGCCCCGCCGACCTGCGCGAGACGCTGCTGCGGCTGCTCGGCTCGCCCAACCTGGCGTCCAAGGAGTGGGTGACCTCCCAGTACGACCGGTACGTCCGCTCCAACACCGTGCTGGCCCAGCCGGCCGACGCCGGCATGCTGCGCGTCTCCGAGGTGATGGCCGGGGCCGAGCCGACGACGCGCGGCATCGCGCTGGCCACCGACGGCAACGGCCGCTACGCCAAGCTCGACCCCTACGCGGGGGCGCAGCTCGCGCTGGCCGAGGCGTACCGCAACGTCGCCGTGACCGGCGCCCAGCCCCTCGCGGTGACCAACTGCCTCAACTTCGGCTCGCCGGAGGACCCCGAGGTCATGTGGCAGTTCGCCGAGGCCGTGCGCGGCCTGGCCGACGCGTGCCGCACGCTGGGCGTCCCGGTGACCGGCGGCAACGTCTCCTTCTACAACCAGACCGGCTCCACGCCCATCCACCCGACCCCGGTCGTGGGCGTGCTCGGCGTGATCGACGACGTGGCCCGGCGCGTGCCGTCCGGCTTCACCGCCGAAGGGCTGCGCGTCGCGCTGCTCGGCGACACGCGCGAGGAGTTCGGCGGGTCGGAGTGGGCGCACGTCGTCCACGGCCACCTCGGCGGGCTGCCGCCGCAGGCCGACCTGGAGGCCGAGCAGGCGCTCGCCACCGTGCTGGTCGAGGCCGCCCGGCGCGGGCTCCTGGAGGGCTCCCACGACCTGTCCGACGGGGGCCTGGCGATCGCGCTGGCCGAGGCGTGCCTCGCCCGGGGCGTCGGCGCCACCGTGACGCTGAACGACGACCCGTTCACCGGGCTGTTCAGCGAGTCGGCGGCGCGGGCGCTGGTGGCGGTCCGGCCGGAGGCGTTCGAGGAGTTCGCCGCGCTCTGCGCCGCCCACGAGGTGCCCTGCTACGGGCTGGGCGTCACCGGCGGTGAGTCGCTGGTGGTCGAGGGCGTGCTGGAGGTGCCGGTCTCCGAGCTGCGCGAGACCCACACGGGCACGCTGCCGGCCCTGTTCGGCTGACGTTCCGCGGGGTGAGGGCCGGTACGGCGCGCGCCGTACCGGCCCTTCTTCGTGCCTCAGGACTTCTTGAGGCAGACGACGTAGACGCTGCCGGCGCTGCCGCCGCCGGTGAAGTCGTTGTCCTTGCCGTTCTTGGTCGCGCTCACTGTCCAGGCGTTGCCGCTCGGCATGCTGGACTGGACCGTGTAGGAGGAGCCGACGGAGAAGCCGCCGCCGGTGAGCAGGTCGCCGGGGTTGCAGGAGGCGGAGCCGGAGCCGCCGCTGAGCGAGGCGTTCTTGGTGTAGCTCGTGTAGGTGGCGCCGTCCTCGCCGTCCCGACCGGGCTTACCGGGCAGGCCGTCCTCACCGTTCTTGCCGTTGAGGCCGTCCTTGCCGTCCTTACCGTTGAGACCGTCCTTGCCGTCCTTGCCCGGCAGGCCGTCCTTGCCGTTGACGCCGTCCTTGCCGTTCTTGCCGGGAAGGCCCTGCGGACCCTGGGGGCCGGTGTCGCCCTTGGGTCCCTGAGCGCCGGTGTCGCCCTTCGTGCCCTCCGAGATCGTGGTCGTCGACGTGCCGCCGCCGATCACCATCCGGATCTCGGTCTTCCGGCACGGCGTGGAGGCGTTGACGATGCGGGCGTACCGCGACTTCTTGTTGACGCAGGCGTACACCTCGCCGCTGGACGAGGCGGTGGCGACTCCACCGACGGCGAGGAGCGACAGGGCGAGCGCTCCGACAGTGGCGAGCGTGAGCGTGCGCCCACCGCGAACCTTCATAGCCACGGCTTTCCTTCCAAGGATCTGTTGCTCGTGTTGAGCATGAGATTCACGCTTCAACCGTTCCAATGGATGACAGCCGCTACATAACGTGTTCATCACGACACATTTCGTGACCGATACCCCTGACGTCACTTGACGAGTCAAGAAGATTCGCACTGCGTAAAAGGACGCATCGGCCCATGGCTTCCGCGGTGGATAATCGGGGTCTGCTTCCGGCCACCGCACCACGCGCGACGGAGGATGACCGTGCCGACGGAGAGTCCCTACCTTCCCCCTGCCACGCAGCCGGTGCGGGGGGTCGTCTGGGCTCTTCACCTGGCGATCCCCCTGGCCGGCCTCTGGCTCCTGCTCGCCCGGCCACACCTGAACGTGATGTGGCAGCACAACCCCAGCCACTTCTGGATGATCCTCATGGTGGCCGGGATCAACGTGGTGCTCGGCAGCCTCATCAGCCAGGCGTCGTCCCGGCGGGAGGACGCCCGGCTCTTCCTGGTCTCGATGGTGTTCCTGGCCGGGGCCGGGTTCTTCTTCCTGCACGGGCTCGCCACGCCGAAGGTCATCCTGCCGACCGGGTCGCTCGGGTTCGACCTGGGTCAGCAGGTCGGGCTCACGATCGCCGCGGGGTTCGCGTTCGTCTCGGCCCTGCCGCTGGGCGAGCGGGCGGCGGCGGCCGTGCTGGCCTTCCGGCACCTGATCCGGGGCGCGCTCGTCGGGTTCATGCTCCTGTGGGGGGCGGCCTCGCTGATCGACGGGCTGACGCCGCTCAGCCGGCCGCCGCTGAGCGCGTACTCCTCCTGGGTGGCCTGGAGCTCGCTGCCGGGCGTCGCACTGTACGTGGCGGCGGCCGTGATGATGTTCCGGCTGCACCGGCGGCGGCCGTCGGCCATGCTGGTCAGCCTCATCACCGCGTACGCGCTGCTCGCCGAGTCGATGGTGGCCGGGATGTCGCAGCACAACTGGCACCTGACGTGGTGGGAGTGGCACATCCTGCTGACGTTCGCGTTCGTGTTCGTCGCCTACAGCGCCTACCTGCAGTTCAGGCGGGAGGGGTCGAGCGCGGGCCTGTTCGACTCGGTGGCGCTGTCGGCGACGGTGGCGCGCATCCAGGCCCAGTACGACCAGGCGCTGGAGGAGCTGGTCGAGCACGTACGGCGGGGCGAGCCGCTGGCCGCGACCCGGCTGTCGGGCAAGTTCCGGCTCAACGAGGGCCAGGCGGCGGTGCTCGACCGGGCGGGCCGGGCGCTGGCCGACGAGCGGGAGCTGTCGGAGCGGCTGGCCGCGCTCGTGGACGTGAGCACGCGCACCCGCGTCGGCCTGCCCGAGACCGAGCTGCTGACCGACGCGCTCGACCGGGTCCGCCAGGCGTTCGGCGACGTGCGGATCGGCCTGGTCTCGGAGGGTCGCGCGCACATCGGCTCCCGCGAGTACGAGTTCGCCGGCGACCAGCCGATCCGGCGCGGCCACCTCCTGGCCTTCCCGCTGACCGTCAAGGGCCGGCTGGCCGGGGCGCTGGAGGTGCCGGTCGGCCGGACCACGCAGGACGAGGCGCTGGCCGCCACGCTGGCCGGGCAGCTGTCGATCTCGCTCGAGAACGCCCGCCTCTACCAGGAGCTGGACACGCTGTTCCGGCAGTACATGTCGCCGGACGTGGCGCAGGCGCTGCTGGCCGACCCGTCGCAGGCGGCGCTCGGCGGGCAGCTCAGGGAGCTGACCGCGCTGTTCGCCGACCTCAAGGGCTTCACCACGTTCTCCGAGCGGGTCACCCCCGGCGAGATCGTCGAGATGCTCAACCGCTACCACACGGCCGCCGTGCCGTGCATCCTCGACAACGGCGGCACGATCGTGCAGTTCGTGGGCGACGCGCTGCTCGCGCTGTTCAACGCCCCGGCCACGCAGAAGGACCACGCCGCGGCGGCCTGCCGGGCCGCGCTGGCCATGCAGCGGGCCGCGGCCGAGATCGCCGACGAGATCTCCTGGAAGCGGGACGACGTGGAGTGGCCCACGTTCCGGGTGGGGGTCAACACCGGGCCGGCCCTCGTGGGCAACATCGGCAGCCCGCGGCTGCGCGGCTTCAACGCCATGGGCGACTGCGTGAACGTCGCGGCCCGGCTCCAGTCGCTCGCCGAGCCCGGCACGGTGGTGATCGGCGACACCACGCTGCGTCAGCTCGGCTTCGGCGCCGAGGTCTCGCCACTGGGGAGGCTGAGCCTCAAGGGCAAGGAGGAGGCCGTGGCGGCGTACGTTCTGACCTCCATGCCATAGATCGTGCGCCTCCGTGCCGACATAATCGGGCGCATGAACCCTGAGCCCGGCGAGTTCCTCTCCATGCTCACCCCCGAGGAGATCGCGGCGCTGCGTGCCGCCGGTCGGCCGCGCCGGTGGGAGCGCGGCTCCACCGTGATGAGCGAGGGCGACACCACCGACTGGGTGCTCGTGCTGACCGAGGGCCGGGTCAAGGTGTCCTCGCACACGAGCAGCGGCACCGAGGTGGTGCTGGCCGTACGCGGGCCGGGGGCGATCCTCGGCGAGATGTGCGCCATCGACGGCTCGCCCCGCTCAGCCACGGTGACCACGCTGGAGCCGGTCGCCGGGGTCGTGGTCCACGACTTCCCCGCGTTCCTGCAGGCCCACGGGCGGGTCGCCGTGCTGCTCATGCGGCTCGTCACCGGGCGGCTGCGCGACGCCGACCGCAAGCGCGTCGAGTACGGCGCGTTCGACACCACCGGCCGGGTGGCGACCCGGCTGCTGGAGCTGGCCGACCGCTACGGCGAGAAGACCGACGGCGGCGTGCGCGTGGCGCTGCCGCTCTCCCAGGACGAGCTGGCCGGCTGGACCGGAGCCTCACGGGAGGCGGTGAGCAAGGCGTTACGCACGCTGCGCGACCGTGGCCTGATCGAGACGGGCCGGCGGCGGGTGGTGATCCACGACCTGGAGGGTCTGCGCAGGCGTGCGCGCTGAGGAACTCGGCTCCCGCGACTCCTCGGCCGGCTACGCCGCCCGGCTGCGGTACGCCTGGAAGGTGTGCTCGGTCACCAGCCTCGGGCTGGTGCTCATCGGGATCGCCGGGAGCACGCTGAACGTGGCGCTGCCCGCGGTGGTGCGGCACTTCCACGCGGGACCGTTCGAGTCCGGCTGGGTCCTGCTGTCGTTCCTGCTGGTCAACACCGCCAGCCTGGTGTTCTTCGGCCGCGTGGCCGACCTGCTGGGACGGCGGGAGGTGTACCTGGCGGGCTTCGCCCTGTTCACCGCCGCCTCGCTGCTGGCCGGGCTGGCGCCCGGGGTGTGGTTCCTGGTGGCGATGCGCGTGGTGCAGGCGGTCGGGGCGGCCATGATCCTGGCCAACGGCACGGTCATCATCACCGACGCGTTCCCGCCGGACCGGCTCAGCCAGGGCATGGGCGTCTACATCGGCACGCTGTCGGTGGCGCAGCTCGCCGGGCCCACGCTGGGCGGGCTGATCGCCGAGACGGCCGGCTGGCAGTGGATCTTCTGGGTGAACGTGCCCGCCGGCGTGGTGGCACTGGCCTGGGGCGCGGCCACGCTGCGCAAGGTGCCCGCCGGGCCGAGGCAGCCGGTGGACGCGCTGGGCAACGCGCTGGTCTTCGCCGCGCTGTCGGCGCTGCTGCTGGCCCTGTCGGAGGCGGGATCGGCCGGCCCGGCGAGCCCGGTCGTGCTGATCGGGGCGGCGGTCTTCGCGGTGCTGGTGCCGTTGATCGTGCTGGTGGAGCGGCGGGCGCCGCACCCGGTGCTGGATCCGCGGCTGTTCGGCGGGCGGCTGCTGGCCTTCGCCAACCTCGCCTCGTTCTGCAACGCGATGGCGCGGGCGTCGCTGATCCTGCTGGTGGCGCTGTACTTCCAGGCGGCACGGGGCGTGGACGCCTTCACGGCCGGGCTGAGCGTGCTGCCGGTGCCGGTGGGCATGGCGCTCGCCTCGCCCGTCACGGGCGCGCTGGGGCGCAGGGTCTCGCCGTACGCGCTGGCGGTGGGCGGGGCGCTGATGAGCGCGGCGGGGCTGGCGACCCTGGCGCTGACGGCCGGGGCGGGCACGTCGTACTGGGTCATCGGCGCGGGGCTGTTCGTGGCCGGCTGCGGCAGCGGCACGTTCCTGACGGGCAACACCACACACGTGATGCGCTCGCTGCCGGCCGGGAGCCTGGGGGTGGTCAACGGGTTCCGGCTGATGGTGATGAACGTGGGCGTCGTGCTCAGCGTCGGGCTGGCGCTCAGCGTGCTGGCCGCGTCGGTGGGGCCGGTGCTGGGAGCCCAGGTGTACGCGGGGACGCTGTCGGAGCTGTCACCCGTGGCAGTGGAGCGGCTGATGGGCGGGTTCGCGCGGGCGTACACCGTGCTGTGCGGGGTCGCCCTGCTCGGCGCCGCCCTGTCCGTGCTCGCCCGCCCCCGCGCCGGCTCACCTGAGGGCGGCTGACAGGCGCGCCTCCACGTCGCGGTAGCGGCTGACCGGGATCAGGTGGACGCCGTCGAACGCGCCGGAGTCGCGGATGGCAAGTACCTGCTCGCAGGCCGCGTCCACCCCCGCCATGCGGTCGGCCGCCACCCGGCGCACCAGGTCCTCCGGGATGGCGATGTCGGGGATCGCCGCCGACAGGGTCCGCGCGTGGCGCTCGCTGGCGATCACGATGACCCCGGCGTACACCGGGACCTCCACCTGGTTGGCCTCGCGCCAGCGCAGCAGCGCCTCCAGCGAGAACCCGGCCTGGACGAACAGGAAGTCGGCCGCCCGCTTCCACGCCGGCAGCGGACGCGCGCCGGCCGCCGCCCCGACCTGGACGCCCGGGGAGAACTCCCTGGCCTCCTCGATCATCGAGCGCACCGTCAGGTCACTCGTCCGGTTGCCGCTCGCGGGCTTGTCCCCGTAGACGAACAGGAAGCGGTCCACCCCGTACGCGGCGGCCGTCAGCAGGTCGCGGCGGAAGCCGAGCAGGTTGCGGTCGCGCGAGTTGAGGCACGCGATGCTGCGGCCGCCCATGGCCTGCACCTCGTGCGCCACGGCCACACTCGACACGGTCGCCCGGCCGATGTGGTTGTCGGGGATGAGGAAGGTGTCGGCGATGGTGGTCAGCGTGCCGATCTGGTGGCGCACGCGCTTCAGGTCGGGCTTGGTCGGCGGCTCGATCTCGCACACGAGCTGGAAGGTCATGAGGGAACCCTAGTGGCGGGCGGCCAGGGACTCGATGCCGCTGAGGATCAGGTCGACGCCGAACGTGTCGTACGTCTCCGGGGAGATGCCGCCGACCATGGGGGCGGCCATCTCCACCAGGTTCGGGTAGCGGTCGGCGGGCAGCGACCGGAGGGCGAGCTGCTTGATCCGGACGATCTCGGCGGCCTGCTCCGGCGTGTGGCGCGCGACGTAGTGGACGGGGGCGTCGGCGATGGCGATGGCGCTCTGCAGGATGTACTTGGAGATCAGGCAGCTCTCCTCCACGCTGAAGCCGGCCCTCCTGGCCAGGCCAAGGGCCAAATCCCAGACGGCGAGGAAGCTCGGCACCTCCGTCTGGTCCACCTGCTCCAGCACGTTCTTGGCGCACGGGTGGGCACGCAGCATCCGGACCAGCCCCTCAAGCAGGTCGCGCATGCGCTCGCTCCACGGCCGGTCGTCGTCGGGTCCGGGGGCGAACCCGGCTACGAGGTGGTCGGCCAGGCCGGCGACGAGCTGTTCCTTGTTCTTGAAGTGCCAGTACAGCGCCATCGGCGTGACGCCGAGTTCGGTGGCCAGGCGGCGGATCGTCACAGCGTCGAGCCCTTCGCTGTCGCCGATCTCCAGTGCCCGCTCGACGATCGCGGTCGCCGTCAGTTTTCCCATCACGGTTGACAACTATACGCCGTACAAGTTAGTTATACGACGTACAAGTACGACGTATAGGAGAGCTTGTGGACCGGAAGAAGTGGTGGGCGCTGAGCGCGGTGACGCTCGGCACCTTCATGACGTACCTCGACAACAACATCGGCAACGTCGCCCTGCCGACGATCCAGCGGGAGCTGGGGCTGACGATCTCCGGACTGGAGTGGATCGTCAGCGGCTACCTCCTGGTGTTCGCCGGGCTCATGCTGGCCGGCGGCAGGCTGGCCGACGTGCTCGGCGCCCGGCGGGTGTTCGTGACCGGCCTGGCCGTGTTCACGCTCTCGTCGCTGGCCGCGGGCCTGGCGACCGGGCAGGCGGCGCTCATCGCGGCCCGTGCAGTCCAGGGCGTCGGCGCGGCGCTGCTGACCCCGACGGCGCTCTCCCTGATCGGCCAGATCTTCCCCGACCCCGGCGAGCGCGGCAGGGCCATCGGCATCTGGAGCGCGACCGGCTCCCTGTCGATGGCGCTCGGCCCGCTGGCCGGCGGCTTCATCAGCGAGCGGCTGCACTGGGGCTGGATCTACCTCATCAACGTGCCGATCGGCGCGGTGACGCTCGGGCTCGCGCTGTGGGCGGTGCGCCCCTCCTTCACCCGGGTACGGCGCAGCCTGGACATCCCCGGCCTGGCCTCCTCCGCCGTCGCCATGGTCGCGCTGACGTACGCGCTCATCGAGGGCGAGAGCGCCGGCTGGACCTCCCCCGAGATCCTCGGCGCCGTCGGGGTCGCGCTGGCCGCCGCCGCGGCGTTCCTGCTGGTGGAGTCCCGGGCCGCGGAGCCGATGATCGACCTGTCGGTCTTCCGGTCGCGGGTGTTCTCCGGCGGCGCGCTGACCAGCGGCCTGTGGTCGTTCGGTGTGTTCGGCATCTACTTCTTCAGCGCCCTGTGGCTGCAGAACACGCTGGGCTTCTCCCCCATCGAGGCGGGCGCCGCGTTCGTGCCGATGGCCCTGGTCATGGCGGTCGTCGCGATCCTGTCGCAGCGGATCAGCGCGGCCATCGGCATGGCCCGCACCGTGGCCGCCGGCATCGCGCTCATGGGCGTCGCGCTCTTCCTGATGTCCGGTGTCGGCGCCGATGGCGGCTACATCGACGTCCTCCCCTGGTTCGTGCTGTACGGCGTCGGCGCCGGCATGCTGGTCCCCCTGACCGCCGCCGTGGTCGGCGCGATGCCCGAGGGGCGCTCGGGCGTCGCCTCCGGCGTGCTGAACGTCTCCCGCCAGGTGTTCGGCCTGCTCGGCATCACGGTCCTCGGCGCGCTGCTGAACGCCCGCCGGGGGGACAGCGCCGACCCGGCCGCCTTCCTGGACGCCTACCGGTTCACGCTGGTCGTCGCCGCGGTCATCGTGCTGGTGGGCGTCCCGGTCAGCCTGTACGCGCTGCGCTCCCGGCGGGCGCCGGAGGCCGCCGGGGCGGAGGGCGGCCCGGCGGCTCAGGCGGCCCCGGCCACCGCGGGCTCGGCGAACTGAGTGCGGTACAGCTCCTCGTAGCGCCCCTCGGCGGCGAGGAGCTCCGCGTGGGTGCCCCGCTCGACCACCTGCCCGTCCTCGATCACCAGGATCTGGTCGGCCGCGCGGATCGTGGAAAGCCGGTGCGCGATCACCACCGCCGTACGGCCGGCCAGCGCCTCGCCCAGGGCCTCCTGGACGGCCGCCTCGGAGGTGGAGTCCAGTGCGGCGGTGGCCTCGTCGAGGATCACCACCCGGGGCTGGGCGAGCAGCAGGCGGGCGATGGTCAGCCGCTGGCGCTCGCCGCCGGACAGCCGGTAGCCGCGCTCGCCCACCACGGTGTCGAGCCCGTCGGAGAGCGATTCGACGAGGGCGCCGAGCCGGGCGCGGCGCAGGGCGTCCCAGACCTCCTCCTCGGTGGCCTCCGGCCGGGCGAAGAGCAGGTTGGCCCGGATCGTGTCGTGGAACAGGTGGCCGTCCTGGGTGACCATGCCGAGCGTCTCCCGGATCGAGGCCGCGGTCAGGTCCCGTACGTCCACCCCGGCGAGCCGGACCGCGCCCTCGTCCACGTCGTACAGGCGGGGCAGGAGCTGGGCGATCGTGGACTTGCCGGCGCCGGAGGAGCCGACCAGCGCGACCATCTGGCCGGGCTCGGCGCGGAAGGAGACGCCGCGCAGCACCTCGACCCCGCCGCGGTCGTCGAGGGCGGCGACCTCCTCCAGTGAGGCGAGCGACACCTTGTCGGCCGAGGGGTAGGCGAAGCGCACGTCGTCGAACTCGACCGCGACGGGCCCGTCCGGCACGGCCACGGCGTCGGGCCGCTCCTTGATCAGCGGCTCCAGGTCCAGCACCTCGAAGACCCGCTCGAAGCTCACCAGCGCGCTCATCACGTCCACCCGGGCACTGGCCAGCGCCGTCAGCGGGGCGTACAGGCGGGTGAGCAGCAGCGCCAGCGCCACCACCGAGCCGGGTTCGAGCTGGTCGCGCAGCGCGTAGAAGCCGCCCAGGCCGTACACGAGCGCCAGGGCGAGCGCGGAGACCAGGGTGAGCGAGGTCACGAACACCGACTGCGCCATCGCGGTGCGGACGCCGATGTCGCGCACCCGCCGGGCCCGCGCCGCGAACTCCTCCGACTCGCGGACCGGCCGGCCGAACAGCTTCACCAGCGTCGCGCCGGGCGCGGAGAACCGCTCGGTCATCTGCGTGCCCATGGCGGCGTTGTGGTCGGCCGCCTCGCGCCGCATGCGGGCCAGCCGGACGCCGACCCGCCGCGCCGGCAGTACGAACACCGGGAGCAGCAGCAGGGCCAGCAGGGTGATCTGCCAGGAGATGCCGACCATCACGGTGAGCGACAGCACGAGCGTGACGACGTTGCCCGCGACGCTGGAGAGCGTGTCGGTGAACGCCCGCTGCGCGCCGATCACGTCGTTGTTCAGCCTGCTGACCAGCGCCCCCGTACGGGTTCGCGTGAAGAACGCGATCGGCATGCGCTGCACGTGGTCGAAGACGGCGGTGCGCAGGTCGAGGATGAGACCCTCACCGAGGCCCGCCGAGAGCCAGCGGTTCACCAGCCCGAGCCCCGCCTCGGCGACCGCGAGGCCGCCGATGAGCGCGGCCAGGCCCACGACGACGCCGAGCGGCTCACCCTTGCCGATCGCGTCCAGCACCCGGCCGGCGAGCACGGGCGGCGCCACCGCCAGCGCCGCCATCACGATGCTGAGCGCGAGGAACAGCGCGATCTTGCGGCGGTGGGGCCGGGCGAAGCCCCAGACACGGCGGAGCGTCGCCCGGGAGATCGGGCGACGCTCCTTCTGGTTGCCCATCGAGTAGAGCTGCTGCCATGCGATCACTTCCATGCTCATGCATGGAAGCGTAAGACCTAAAGTGAACTTGAGGTCAACGGTTTTCCGCTCAGGCGCCGATCTTCTTGCCCTGAGTGTGCCAGGTGACCGCGACCGACGGGCGCGGCTGGTCCCCGTCGGGCCAGTGGCTCACCGGGCTGTCCGGGGTGGCGCCGTCCGCCTCGCCCGGGTGCTGCACCGCGACGAACACGCTGCGCTGATCCTCGGTGACCATCGGGCCGCACGTCTCCGCGCCGATCGGCACCGTGAGGAACTGCCGCACGTGCCCGCGCTCCTTGCCCTTCAGCGGCGTCACGAACAGGCCGTCGTTGCTGCCGAGCGCGTTGCCGTCGGTGGCGATCCACAGGTTGCCGTCGTGGTCGAAGGCCAGGTTGTCGGGGCAGGAGATCGGCGACACCTTGGTCTTGTCGTAGCCGCCGAAGTACGTGGAGGGGTCGTTCGGGTCGCCGCAGACCAGCGGCAGCGACCAGGCGAACGTCGTCGACCCCGCGTCGTCGCGCCGCTCGACCAGCTCCAGGACGTGGCCGTGCTTGTTGGCGGGGCGCGGGTTGGCCTCGTCCACCTGCGCCGGGACGCGGTTGGAGTTGTTGGTCAGCGCGACGTAGACGGCGCCGTTGACCGGGTTGCGCTCCACGTCCTCCGGACGGTCCATCTTCGTGGCGTTCACCTTGTCGGCGGCGGCGCGCGTGTAGACCAGCACCTCGGCCGCGGTCATGCCGTCCACGAACGACCTGTCGCCCGCGACCAGCGGGATCCACTCGCCCGACCCGTCGAACGCCCCGTCGGAGGGCAGCTTGCCCGAGCCGTCGATCTCGGCCGCCGGGCTGTCACCCGTGAACCGGGCCACGTACAGCGTGCCCTCGTCGAGCAGGTCGCGGTTGTGCCGGTCGAAGCCCGGGATGTAGCGGTTCTTGGAGACGAACTTGTAGACGTACTCGAAGCGGGAGTCGTCGCCCATGTACACCACGAGGCGGCCGTCGCGGGCCAGCGTCGTGGTGGCGGCCTCGTGCTTGAAGCGGCCGAGCGCGGTCCGCTTGACCGGCGGCGCGTCGGGGTCGAACGGGTCGATCTCCACGACCCACCCGAACCTGTTGACCTCGTTCGGGTGCTTGGCCAGGTCGAAGCGCTCCTCGACCCGGTCGAAGCGCCGGTTGCCGGAGGCGATGCCCGACGGGATCGTGTAACGCGTGATGTACGGCTTCTGCGCCGCGGGCACCTTGTCGCCGTTGACGAAGTACTGGTCGAAGTTCTCCTCGGCGGTGAGGACCGTGCGCCAGGGGGTGGTGCCGCCGGAGCAGTTGTTCAGCATGCCGACCGGCTTGAGCCCCGCCGGGTCCGCGGCCGTCTTCAGCAGGTCGCTGCCCGCCGCCGGGCCGCTGAACCGCATCGGCGTGAGCGCCGTGACGCGCCGGTTGTAGCGCCTGCGGCCGGTCGTCACCAGCTTCCACTGGCCGGTGCCGCGCACCCGCTGCACCTCGACCACCGAGCCGCCGTGCGCGGCCAGCGCGATCTTGATCTGCTCCTCGGTCGCGGCGGTGCCGTCCTTGTAGCCGCGGAACATCAGCGCCTCGGTGGTGTACTCGTGGTTCACCCACAAAAGGCCCCGATCGCTTCCCAGCGGGAACAGGGTCACGAAGTCGCAGTTGTAGCCGAACTGCTTGGCCTGCGCCTCGGCGCTCTGGCTGTCGAACGCGAACTCCGGCGCGTCGGGCAGCACGGGGTCGCCCCAGCGCACCACCACACCCGTGCTGTAGCCGTCGGGCACGCGCAGGGCGTCGTCCTTGTTGGGGGCCACGGGGGTGAAGCGCAGGTTGCCGGTGCCGCCGCCGAGCCGGGCGGCGTCGTCGGACACGGCCTCGGGGGTCGCCGGGTCGGCCAGCGCCGGGACGGCGCCCGCCACGCCGGCGCCGACGACCAGCGCGCCAAGGGCGCCGGCACGCAGCACGCCCCTGCGGGTCAGCGCCTCGGCCACGACCTCGCCGAAGTAGGTGTTGCCGCTGACGTTGCCGACCTCGTGCGCGCACGCGTTGCCGCAGCGGAACTGGCAGGTCATCGCCGAACGGCCGGATTTGTGCGGGCTGGGAAGCAGCGGAAGATGCCGGTTCGCCACGGGGTACTCCAAGGGTTGCGCAGTAGTTCGGCTGGGACGCTACGGCCGGCGTCGAAACCGGAGGTGAACGACGACCTCCGGGACGATGAACGCTTCCAGGGAGAAACCGGGCACCAGCACATTTCGCCTCCCGCCGGACGGAGCAGAATGGGCGGGTGCCACCACGCAGACCGGACCCCGAGAAGCTGAGGGCCGCGCTCGACGCCCAGCTCGTCGCCCTCGACCAGCCCGCGTACGACGGCCCGGCCGCCGCGCTGCCCGGCGCGCTGGTCGAGGCCGTGCTCACCGCCTACGACCGCGGCCTGGAGCCCGAGCGCGACGCGGCCCGGCAGGCTGTGCGCCACCTGCTCGACCGGCTCGCCACCACCGCGCCGGGCCGCACGGTCGAGGTCCGGGTTCCGCCGTACGCGGCGGCGCAGGTCATCGAGGGGCCCCGGCACACACGCGGCACCCCGCCGAACGTCGTGGAGATGAGCCCCCGCACCTGGATCGAGCTGGCCGTCGGCCGCCGGACCTGGGGCGAGGCCATGGCCGAGGGCGCCGTCGCGGCCAGCGGGTCCCGCGCGGACCTGTCCGGGCACCTGCCGCTCGCCTGAGCGCCTCCGGCCCGCATTCCTAGCCGGAGCGGCCCATCCAGGGGAACCTGCTCCGGAAGCACTGGTCGGCGAGCTGCCCCGGCAGCCGGCCGCAGTCCTGCACCACGTTCCAGAACCACACGGCCACGATCGTGAACAGGATCAGCGCCAGGACGCTGACCACGATGCCGGCGATGGCGCGGCCCTTGCCCACGCCCCTGCTCAGCGCCACGCCGCCGAACACGATCGACAGGATCGCGGTCAGCACGCCGACGAAGCAGACGAACACGAGGAACGGGCTGGCCACGCCCAGCACCAGCGACGCGGTCGCCAGGCCGCTGCCCGGCCTGGGCTGCTGGTACGGACCCTGGTAGCCGCCGGGAGGCAGTGTCTGATAGCCGCCGGGCGGCGGTGTCTGGTAGCCGCCCGGCGGTGGCGCCTGGTAGCCGCCCGGGCCCGGCGCCGGCCCGTAGGGGCCTCCGCCGGGTGGCCCGCCGTACGGGCTGGAGGGCGAGGTCCCGGGCGCGGCGGGCGCGCCCTCGGGAGTCCCGGCGTACGGACCGGACGGACCGGCGCGGGGACCGGCCGGGGTGGCTCCCGGGGTCTCCTCCTGCGGGCTCGGCGGCTCGAAGCGGGACGGGGCCGGGGCGCCCGGCGGGGTGGGCGGCGGCTCGGCCGTGCCCTCCCAGCCCGGGTAGGGCGGGGTGCCGCCCGGCACCGGGTACGCCTGCGTCTTCTCCGCGTCCGCCTCCTCGTCGCCCGGCCGGCCGCCCCGGACGCTCGTCGGGTCCGGCACCTCGGGCGTGGTCGGCTGGTCGGGACCCGGCGGATGCACGGGCGGCTCGCCGGGCTCGGGCGCCGTGGGGCGGGGCTCTCCGCCCGGACGCGGCCCCTCGGGCTGCGGCACGACCGGTGGCACGGGCCCGAGCGGCGGCTCAGGCGTCTCCGCGCCGGCCGGTGCGGCGCCGCCGGCCTCCTCAGCCGGGGACGGGCCGCCGGAGCCGAGGTAGTCGTCGGCATCCTCGCGCGGGTCCTGCCCCTGGCCGGACTGGTTCGGATCCCCCGATGTGGTCACGTGTGCGTCTCCCGACGGGTGTGCATGCCGGACACTTCACCTTTACGCGGAGAGCAGCCCAGAAAGGGCGTGACACGGTAAATCCGCGTCCATCCTTGGGCCACCATGCGTTTAACGACCACCGGTACGGCCCCCCAACCGGCCCCGGGTGCACGAGCAGCGAAGCGTCCGACCTAAACTGAAGCACGTGCTGAAAGGCGACGGCCGGCTCGGCCATGACCTGGACCCCGACGATCGAGCTCCGCAAGACGCCTGTGGCGTCTTCGGCGTGTGGGCGCCAGGCGAGGAAGTGTCCAAACTCACCTACTACGGGCTGTACGCGTTGCAGCACCGCGGCCAGGAGTCCGCGGGCATCGCAGTCAGCGAGGGCAGCCGCATTCTCGTCTACAAGGACATGGGGCTGGTGTCCCAGGTCTTCGACGAGTCCGTGCTGGGCACCCTGCGCGGTCACCTGGCGATCGGCCACTGCCGCTACTCCACGACCGGATCCAGTGTGTGGGAGAACGCGCAGCCCACGCTGAGCTCCACCGAGGTCGGCGGGCTCGCCCTGGCCCACAACGGCAACCTCATCAACACCGCTGAGCTGTCCCAGCGTCTGGCCCCCGGCGCGACGCGGGCCACCACCGACACCGAGGTGCTGGCCGCGCTGCTGGCCCAGGACCGCAGCAAGTCGGTCGAGGACTCGGCCGCCGAGCTGCTGCCGCAGGTCAAGGGCGCGTACTCGCTCGTGTTCATGGACGAGACGACCCTCTACGCGGCGCGCGACCCGCAGGGCATCCGCCCGCTGGTGCTGGGCCGCCTGGAGCGCGGGTGGGTGGTCGCCTCCGAGACGGCCGCCCTCGACATCGTGGGCGCCACGTTCGTGCGGGAGATCGAGCCGGGCGAGCTGCTCACGATCGACGAGCAGGGCGTCAGGTCGCGCCGCTTCGCGCTGGCCGAGCCCAAGGGCTGCCTGTTCGAGTACGTCTACCTCGCCCGCCCCGACACCACGATCGCCGGCCGGGGCGTCCAGGTGACCCGCGTCGAGATCGGCCGCGCGCTGGCCCGCGAGCACCCGGTCGAGGCCGACCTGGTCATCCCCACGCCCGAGTCCGGCACCCCCGCCGCCGTCGGCTACGCCGAGGAGAGCGGCATCCCGTACGGCCAGGGCCTGGTGAAGAACTCCTACGTCGGCCGGACGTTCATCCAGCCGTCGCAGACCATCCGCCAGCTCGGCATCCGGCTCAAGCTCAACCCGCTGCGCGAGGTCGTGCAGGGCAAGCGCCTCGTCGTCGTGGACGACTCGATCGTGCGCGGCAACACCCAGCGCGCGATCGTCAAGATGCTGCGCGAGGCCGGGGCCAAGGAGGTGCACGTGCGCATCTCCTCGCCGCCGGTGTCGTGGCCGTGCTTCTACGGCATCGACTTCGCCACCCGCGCCGAGCTGATCGCCGGCTCCCTGTCGGTGGAGGAGATCCGGGCCTCGCTCGGCGCCGACTCGCTCGGCTACATCTCGCTGGAGGGGCTGACCCGGGCCACCACGATCCCGGCCGAGCGGCTGTGCCGCGCCTGCTTCGACGGCTCCTACCCCATCCCCATCGACCAGGACAACGTCGGCAAGTACGTACTGGAGAGCAAGGCGTGACGAGCTACGAGGCCGCCGGCGTCGACATCGAGGCCGGCGAGCGCGCGGTCGCGCTGATGAAGGACAAGGTCGCGCGCTCGCGCCGGCCCGAGGTGGTGGACGACGCCAGCGGCTTCGCCGGGCTGTTCGACGCCTCGGCGCTGCTGAAGTACCAGCGGCCGCTGCTGGCGACCTCCACCGACGGCGTGGGCACCAAGGTGATGATCGCCCAGCGCTACGGCAAGCACGACACGATCGGCATCGACCTGGTCGGCATGGTCCTGGACGACCTGGTGGTGTGCGGGGCCGAGCCGCTGTTCATGACCGACTACATCGCCTGCGGCAAGGTGGTGCCCGAGCGGGTCGCCGAGATCGTCGGCGGCATCGCCGAGGGCTGCCGGCTGGCCGGCGCCGCCCTGGTGGGCGGCGAGACGGCCGAGCACCCCGGCGCGATGGCGGCCGACGAGTACGATCTGGCGGGCGCCGGCACGGGCGTCGTGGAGGCGTCGGCCATGCTCGGGCCCTCGCGGGTGCGCGAGGGCGACGTGGTGCTGGGCCTCGCCTCCTCGGGCGTCCACTCCAACGGCTACTCGCTGGTGCGTCACGTGGTGCGCGAGGCGGGGCTGTCGCTGGACGCGGAGCTGCCCGAGCTGGGCCGGCCGCTCGGCGAGGAGCTGCTGGAGCCGACCCGGATCTACTCCCTCGACTGCCTGGCCCTGGCCGGGGCGGTGGAGGTGCACGCGTACGCGCACATCACGGGCGGCGGCGTCGAGGGCAACCTGTCGCGCTCGCTGCCCGGCCACCTCGACGCGCTGCTCGACCGCTCCTCCTGGACGCCCCCGGCGATCTTCGAGGTGCTCGCCGGGCACGGCGGGATCGCGCGCAAGGACATGGACCGCACGTTCAACCTGGGCGTCGGGATGGCGGCGATCCTCGCCCCCGAGGTCGCGGACGAGGCGGTGCGGCTGCTCGCGGAGCGCGGGCTGCCCGCGTGGGTGCTCGGCGAGGTCGTGCCCGGCTCAGGCCAGGCCCGCTACCGCTGAGCCGGGAGCGCGCCGCGCCGCACGACGAAAGCCCCACGGGCGGATGCCCGTGGGGCTCTGCTCGATGGACACGCGGCCCGACCCGGCGCGGAGGTCACGCCAGGTGATGGGCCACGTCAACCAGAAGCACGTCAACCAGGAGAACGTCTACCGGCGGCCGGACGTACGGTCATCGTCGTCGTCTCCGCTCACGTACTCGTCCGCGTAATCGGAGTAGCGATCCGCGAGCTCGTCGTTGAGGTCGTCGGCGTCGTCACTGCTGGAGTCTCCGACCCCGAGTTCATCGCGAAGACGGTCAAGATCCGTGCCACCGCTGTTGTACTTCAGCTGGCGAGCAACCTTGACCTGCTTGGCCTTTGCTCGGCCGCGCCCCATTGGCTCGACCCCCTCATGTGGGGTCGTCCCCGACCCCTCGTCGCTAACGCACCACACGCTGACGCCACCTGACTATGGGCGTCAGCCTATCGTTCGCCTATTACCGTACCTGTTTTGTGCCCAGCTCGGTACGTCGTATGGGCGCGGGGCGTCAGTGGCCCAGCCAAATGGCCCGAATCCGCCCGACTTCCGACATTCTGCGCTCCGCTAGCCTATCGGCTGCGACGGCCGGAGGGACGCCCTCGTCGCCCGCGATCGCGAAAATCTTCAGCGTGGTGTCGTAGATCCGGGCGGCCTTGGCCCTGGCGCGTTCCATGTCGAAGCCGCGGAGCTCGTCGGCCACCTGGATGACGCCGCCGGAGTTGACCACGTAGTCGGGCGCGTACAGGATGCCGCGCTCGGCGAGCTGCTTCTCGACGCCGGGATGGGCGAGCTGGTTGTTGGCCGCGCCGCAGACGATGCCCGCCCGCAGCCGCGTGACCGTGGCGTCGTCGAGGGCGCCGCCCAGCGCGCAGGGGGCGAAGACGTCGATGTCGGAGCCGGTCAGCGCCTCGGCGTCGGCGACGACGTCCACCTCGGGGTGCCGCAGCCGCACGCGCTCCACGGCGCGCTCGTCCACGTCGCACACGACGACGTCGGCGCCGTCCTCGCGCAGCAGCTCCACCAGACGGTGGCCGACCTTGCCGACGCCCTCGACGCCGACCCGCCGGCCGCGCAGCGTGGGCGCGCCGTACACCCGCTCGGCCGAGGCCCGCATGCCCTGGAAGACGCCGAAGGCGGTGAGGATGGAGGAGTCGCCGGCGCCGCCCTGGGCGAGCGTGCGGCCGGTCACGAAGCGCGACTCCCGCGAGACGACGTCCATGTCCTCGCTGTAGGTGCCGACGTCGCAGGCGGTGACGTAACGCCCGCCGAGCGACTCGACGAACCTTCCGTAGGCGCGCAGCAGCGCCTCGCTCTTGTCGCGCGACGGGTCGCCGATGATGACGGCCTTGCCGCCGCCGTGGTCGAGCCCGGCCAGCGCGTTCTTGTAGGACATGCCGCGGGAGAGATTGAGCACGTCGGCGAGCGCGGCCTGCTCGCTCTCGTACGGATAGAACCTCGTGCCGCCGAGGCCGGGCCCGAGGGCCGTGCTGTGGACGGCGATGATGGCGCGCAGGCCGCTGCGCGGGTCGGCGCAGAACACGACCTGCTCGTGCGCGTCCTTGTGAGACGGGTCGAAGACGTCGGTCACGGTAGTGACTCCCTGTCCGGTCCACCGCATCTTCGCGGCGGAGATCACTTCCCAGGGTAGTGGCCGCAACGGTGCGAGCTGATTGTCTTCATGACACGATGCCTCCGTGCTGCCCTATGCCGCGTATCTCCGTGTCTACGAGCCGTTGACCGCATTCCCCGAGCCCGAGCAGAAGGCATGGGCCGAGTACGCCGACTCGCGTGACCGTCCGCGCCGCGCCAACGCCCTGAACGCGGAGCACGGCGAGTCGATCAGGCGTCTGCTCGGCAGGCCGCCTCACCCGGTTCCCGCCCAGGAGAGCCCCAACGCCTACCTGCGGCGGGTGGAGGACCGTCTCTATGTGTGCCCCTGGCAGACGCGGCTGCGCTCCTGGATGGCGTTCTCACGGCTGCGCGGCGCCACCCCGGCCAAGCTGATGGACCGTCTCGTCCCCAAGGCGATCTCCGACCAGACGGCCGACGACTTCGACCGGTACAAGCAGGCGGCCGGCTCCTCCGCCCTGCGCACCCACATCCGCACGACGGCCTGGCACGTGCCGTCGTCGTGGTTCGTGCCGTTCGACGGCAACGAGCGCTGGCTGGTGCTCGGCGGCTCGGCCCCGGGACAGGACGTGACCACGGCCACGGGGCGCAACCTCATCTACGTCACCTCCATGGCGCAGGCCCGCCGGCGCGCGGCCAGGGCCCTGCAGGTGCTGCGGAAGCACCTGGGCGAGGTGCCGTCCCACATCGACGTGGAGGACGTGGCCCGCTGGCTGGAGGAGTTCCACCCGCACTCGCTGGTCGAGCTCGACTACGGCGGTCTGGTGCACCTCATGGACGACGACGCGCTGCAGGCGGACCAGTCGGTGGCGGAGCTGTCGGCGGCGCTCACGGGCCTGGACACGGGTCAAGAAGAGCTTGCCTACGCCATGTACCAGAGGGTCAACCTGCGCTGGAAGTCAATGCAACTTCTGGAATCTGCCAACTGAACCCCAATACAACCGTCTGACCTGCATGAGTGGGTCATGACTAGCGGCTGCTCGCTTCTGCGAACTGAGCAGTTTGCCGTTTTCACTGCGATACCACGAAACGTGTCGCTAGAATCACCGAGCGTGACATCGCCATGAGGGCGGGCAGTTGGGTCAAAGAAGGGCTCGCCAATCGCTCTACGTGGCGGTATGGTCACTTCGGGTGATGCCGCATATGGGCCAGAAAAGCCGCACGCTTTGGGCCATAGGGGGACATCCGTGACACGCGCAAAGGCAGTCACAGGATCGCTGAGCCGGTCCACACGGAGGAGAGGCCGCACAAATGTCAGCTCGTACACCCGAGGCCGAGCCGCTGCTCACGCCCGCCGAGGTCGCGACCATGTTCAGGGTCGACCCCAAGACCGTCACCCGGTGGGCCAAGGCGGGCAAGTTGACGTCGATCCGCACCCTCGGAGGACACCGGCGTTACCGGGAAACCGAGGTTCGGGCGCTTCTGGCGGGCATTCCGCAGCAGCGCTCGGAGTAGTGCCGAGGTCGTCACGGACCTCAGGGGGGTTGAACGGTGGGCCTGGCCGGCGGCCCGGTCCACCACTGTGACGACGGACGTCGCTCTGGGAAGTTGGCGCCGCCCGCCCGGCGCCATTCTTCCGGCCGTGCCTCCTGGCCGTTCCAACGGCCGTGCTTCCTGGCCGTTCCACCGGCCGTGCTTCCTGGCGGTTCCACCGGCCGTCGCGGCACATGTCCCCCGGCCCCCTCGGGCCCGGCCTACCCCGGCTGGTCCCCCGTCAGCGCGTGGAGCAGCCGGGCGGCCTCGCCGTCACGGCGGGCGGCGACACCCAGCAGGGCCACCATGTCCTCCACGAGGAGCCGCTCCAGCTCCGCGCGCTCGATGTCGCGGTTCTCCAGCCAGTCGAGCCCCGCCGTCTCCACCGACGCGATCCACGAACGCAGCGTCGCCCGTAGCACCGGGCTCGGCTCCGCCACGCGCATCTGCCGCTGGATCAGCAGGAACAACCGCCCGCGCACGCCGTCGACGATCTCACCGACCTCGCCCGCGCGGTTCGCCGGGCCGCCACGGAGCAGCGCCGCGTAGCCGGCCGCGTGCTGCTCCACGAAGTCGAAGTAACGCGCGATCCCCGCGGCCAGCTCCTCCAGCGGCCGGCCGCTCCCCTGCGGCCGCAGTCGCGACTCCAGCAGCTCCGCGGCGCTTCTCAGCGCGGCCACGTAGAGCTCCTGCTTGCCGCCGAAGTAGTGGTAGACCAGCGCCCGCGACGCTCCCGCCGCCGAGGCGACGTCGTCGATCGAGACGTGCTCGGCGTCGCGCCTGCTGAACAGCTCCAGGGCGGCCGTTATCAGCTCCTCGCGGCGACGGTCGACGCTCAGCCTGCGCCGCGCCGGTCGCGGCGTCTCTGTCACAGGGAGCTCTGTCACAGGGAGCACAGTATCCGACCAGATGCGGCCATAGCGGACAGATGCCGTCATGGACGTCATGGTCAATATGAGGCTTCCCTAACCCAGGCCGTACCCTGCGGGGAACTCGATCGTTTGGTGAGACAGGTGCCCAACTTCGCATCGCGGGGGAGACCCATGTCAGGACCACCCGTCAAGTCTTCAACCATCAACGACCTCCGGGAGATACCCCGGCCAAGACCCACCATCCGGAACGTCGCCGAGCGCGCCGGCGTCTCCAAATCGCTGGTATCGCTCGTGCTCCGCGGCTCACCGCACGTGAGCGAGCACCGGCGGCAGGCCGTGCTCCAGGCGGCCCGCGAGCTCGGCTACCGGCCCAACGCGGTCGCGCGCAGCCTGGTCGAGGGCCGTACCCACCTGGTCGGTGCGCTCGTAGCCGACCTGCACAACCCCCTCTACGCCGAGGTCCTCGACGGCCTCCAGGAGAGCCTGCACGGCGACGGCCTGCGCATGCTCATCGGCAACAGCCAGTGGGACCCCGCGTTCGAGGACGAGGCCGTGGAGGCCTTCCTGGAGCTGAGGGTCGACGGGCTGGTGTTGTTAGGCATCGCGCCGACCAGCGACACGCTGATGGAGGCCACCTCCTACACACCCACGGTCGTCGTGGGGGAACGTGACATCGAGCTCGGCGGCGTCGACATCGTGGTCGACGACGACCAGCTCGGCGCCCGCCTGGCCATCGACCACCTGGTCGAGCTCGGCCACAAGCGGATCGCCCACATCGAGGGCGCCCGGCCGACCCGCTGCGAGGGTTACCTCGTGGCCATGCGGCGGCACGCGCTGGCGCCGTACATCATGGTCGAGGCCGCGGACTCGACCGAGGACGGCGGGCGCAAGGCCGCGCTCGCGCTGCTGACCCGCGACCCCAGGCCCACGGCGATCTTCGCCGCCACCGACGCGGTGGCGCTCGGCGTGCTCTCGGCCGCCGCGGAGCTGGGCCTCGCCGTGCCCGGCGACCTGTCGGTCGTCGGCTACGACAACACCCAACTGTCCGCCTCGCACCACATCTCCCTCACCTCGGTCGACCAGCCGCGCCGCGCCATGGGCCGTTCGGCCGCGGCACTGCTCAGCGACCGCATCGGAGATCCCGGCAAGGTCACGCGGCTGCGCCAGGTCACCCCCGAACTCGTCGTACGGCGCAGCACGGGCCCCGCCTAAGAGCGGCCAAAAACTCGGTCAACACACCCGGTATCCCGGCCTCCTGGAGGTTTACTCGTCAGGTCATGCGATACGCGGCCGTACACGGTGCGGTCGCGAATCTGATCCGGGGGACAGTCATGCGTGATCCAGAACTGGTTTCCTGCGCCCAGCGCGCCGCGTCCGAGCTCGAACGCGCCTGGGCGCAGTGGCGGGCGAGCCGGGGTCGTGCCGGGGACAACGGCGCCGAGTCCGTGGCCGGCTACGTCGCCCACTCCCTCGACCACCCGTGGGGGCGGCCCCGCGTCGTGCTCGGCCTCGACGCCGAGGACGCCCGGGAGCTCGCCGCCCTCCTCCAGCGCCAGGAGGTCGCCGAGCGCGTCTGGTGACAGCCGTGACGGATCGATCACGGGCGCGGACCGATGCCTTCGGCGGCGAACGCGCCGGGACAGCGCGTGTCTTGACGTAAGTTGGAGCGCATGCGTGCTTTCCCCGTCACCCTCCTCGCCGCCTGCGGCCTGATCGCCTCCGCGTGCGGCACGGCCGCCACGGCCGTCGTCCCGGCCTCCGGCGGCCCGGCCGGGCAGGCGCAACCGGCGACCGCGTCCACGGCGGGGCCGGGAGCGGGCAGGACCGGCGGGGCCAAGCCGCTCGCCGGCAAGGTCGTGGTCGTCGACCCCGGCCACAACGGCGGCAACCACCGCGACCCCAAGGCCGTGAACCGCAAGGTCAACGTGCTGACCCAGTGGAAGGCGTGCGACACCACCGGCACCTCCACCAACGACGGCTACACCGAGGCCGCGTTCACCTGGGACGTCTCCAACCGGCTCGTCAAGATCCTCAAGAGCCGGGGCGCCACGGTCAAGCTGACCAGGTCCGACAATGCCAGCGTGGGCCCGTGCATCACCCAGCGGGCCGCGATCGGCAACCGCGCCAAGGCCGACGCCGCGATCTCCATCCACGGCGACGGGTCCGCGCCCGCCAACCACGGCTTCCACGTGATCATGCCGAAGAAGATCGACGGGCCGGTCGACCCGGTCGTCGGCGACTCGCGCAAGCTGGGCGTGGCGGTCCGCGACTCCTACCGGCAGGGCACCGGCCTGCCCTACTCCACCTACATCGGCAGCAAGGCGCTGGACTTCCGCTCCGACCTCGGCGGCCTGAACCTCTCGACCGTGCCGAAGATCTTCATCGAGTGCGGCAACATGCGCAACGCCGCCGAGGCGGCCAAGTTCCGCGACCCGGCGTTCCGGCAGCGGATCGCCCTGGCGCTGGCGAACGGCATGCAGCACTATCTCCAGCCATGATTCCTCGCCCCCGCCTGATCCGCCACCTGTCCGGCTCCTTCGAGCTGACCCCCGGGTCCGTCGTCTCCGGGCCCGCCGCGCCGGTCGACGCCGTGCGCCTCGCGCTGCCCGGGCTCGACCTGCGGCCCGGCGACTCCGGTGACATCGACGTACGGCTCGACCCGGCCCTCGCGCCGGAGGCGTACCGGCTGGTCACCGGGTCGCGCGGGGTGGAGATCACGGCGGGCGGGCGGGCCGGGGCGTTCTACGCCGCGCAGACCCTCCACCAGCTCCTGCCCGACGCCTCCTACCGGGCGCCGGCCGGGCCCGGCCACGAGCGCGGGTGGAGCGTCCCGGGGGTGCGGGTCGAGGACGAGCCGAGGTTCGCCTGGCGGGGGCTCCACCTCGACGTGGCCCGGCACTTCTTCCCCAAGCGCGAGGTGCTGCGCCTGGTCGACCTGATGGCCGCGCACAAGCTCAACCGGCTGCACCTGCACCTCGTGGACGACCAGGGCTGGCGGGTGGAGAGCAGGGCGTACCCGCTGCTGCACGAGGTGGCCTCGCACCGGCCGCGGACCGCGAGCCACCAGCGGGGCGAGCCGGAGTCCTACGACGGCGTCCCGCACGGCGGCCACTACAGCCTGGCCGACCTGGCGGAGATCGCGGCCTACGCGCGGGTCCGCGAGGTCGTGGTGGTGCCGGAGATCGACGTGCCCGGCCACGCCTCGGCCATCCTGGCGGCCTACCCGTCGCTGGGGGCCACCGGTGAGCGGTACGAGGTGCTCGACCGTTGGGGCATCTCCCCCGCGATCCTTTCGCCGCTGCCGCCGACCGTGGAGTTCCTGACCACGATCTTCGACGAGCTGACCGGCGCCCTGGGCACGACGCCGTTCTTCCACATCGGCGGCGACGAGGTGGTGCTCGACCACTGGGCGGCCTCGCCCGAGGTCGACGCCTACCGGCGGTCGCTGGGGCTGGACTCGATGCCGGCGCTCCAGGCGTGGTTCCTGCGGCGGCTGGCCGACGCCCTGGCCGAGCGGGGCTCGCGGGCGGTGGTGTGGGACGAGGCGTTCGTCAGCGGGAAGCTGCGGCCCGACACGGTCGTCATGCCGTGGCGCGGCATGGGCGTCGGCCGCCGCGCCGCCGCGGCGGGCCACGACGTGGTGGCCACGCCGGTGTTCCCGCTGTACTTCGACTACGCCGAGTCGGCGTCGCCGGACGAGCCGGTGGCGATCGGCGACGAGATCACGGTGGCGGACGTGGCGGCGTTCGTCCCGGCGCCCGCCGACTGGACGGACGAGGAGCGGTCGCGGGTCCTCGGCGCGCAGGCCCAGCTCTGGACCGAGCGCATCCCCGACGCCCGCGTGCTCGACTACCGGGCCTGGCCGCGGGCGTGCGCCCTGGCCGAGGTCGTCTGGGGCGGCGAGGCGGGCCCGGACTTCGCCGACCGGCTGCGGGCGCACCTGGGGCGGCTGGACGCCCTCGGGGTCGAGTACCGTCCGCTGGACGGGCCGCGGCCGTGGCAGCGGCGCCGGCCGCACCGGGCGAGCGCCACGCGGGTGGCCGACGTCATGGAGCGGCTCGACCGCATGACCCACGACGCGGAGTCCACGCGGCCCAGCGTCTAGGTCACGACGTCGAGGTCGGCGCGCGCGGGTCAGAGCGTGGGCGTACGGTCGTTGAGTATGCGCTGGTAGACGCGGTGGTCGCGCCACCGGCCGTCGATGTGGATGAAGTTCGGGGCGACGCCGTACGGCTCGAAGCCGGCCTTCTCCAGCACCCGCTGGGAGGCCACGTTGTCCAGCAGCGTGGCCGCCTCCACGCGGTGCAGGCCCAGCCGCTCGTCGGCGTCGCGGCACACCTCCACCACGGCCCTGGTGGCCAGGCCGCGGCCGGTGTAGCCGGCGTCGAGCCAGTAGCCCAGGTTGGCGCTGTGGAAGGCGCCGTACACGATGCCGGACACGTTCATGCAGCCGACGATCCGGTCGCCGTCGGCCAGCACCCACGGCATGAGCCGGCCGTCGCGGCACTGCTGGAGCTGCGCCTCCAGCCGCTCGGTCTGGCCGGTCAGGGTGAAGAAGGTGTCCGGCCTGCGCGGCTCCCATGGCCGCAGGTGGTCGCGGTTGCGTACGTAGGCGTCGGTGAGCGCCTGCGCGTCGTCCTCGGCGACGGGGCGCATGACGACGTCGTCTGCCAGCGGGATCCTCACCGTCCAACCCTAGGGCCGCCCGCGCCCCGGCTCTCACAGAGGTCCCGCCGATGCGGGTGTCCGGGCGGCCCGGCGGTCAGGAGCCGGTGCGGGTGGCCGGCCCGGGGGTCGTGACCGAGCCGGGGGCGGTGCGGCCGATGACCTCGGTGACGGAGGTCAGGCCGTGGCGGCGGACCCGGCGCGAGAGCTGCCGGTGGATGTGCGAGGCCCACAGCGGCCCGCCGTACACCCAGCCGGTGTAGCCCTGCACGAGCGTGGCCCCGGCCAGCAGCCGCTCCCAGACGTCGTCCACGTCCTCGACGCCCCCGACGGAGACGAGCGTGAGCCGGTCGCCGACGCGGGCCCGCAGCCGCCGCAGCACCTCCAGCGAGCGCGCCTTGAGCGGCCGGCCGGACAGTCCGCCGGTCTCGCCGCTGTGCCTGATCGTGGTGTTGGTCGCGATGATGCCGTCGAGCCCCAGCTCCAGGGCCAGGTCGGCGACCGCGTCCACGTCCTCGTCGGCGAGGTCGGGCGCGATCTTCACCAGCAGCGGGGTACGGCGGGGCGTGCCGTCGGCGACCTCCTTGACCGCGGTGAGCAGCGGGCGCAGCAGCGAGACGGCCTGGAGGTCGCGCAGCCCCGGCGTGTTGGGCGAGCTGACGTTGACCACGAGGTAGTCGGCCAGGGGCGCGAGCTCCTTGGCGCCGGCGACGTAGTCGGCCGCCGCCTCGGACTCGGGCACCACCTTGGTCTTGCCGATGTTGACGCCGACCACCACCGGCACCCCGCGGACGCGGCGCAGGCGGCGTGCGGCGGACGCGGCGCCGGCGTTGTTGAAGCCCATGCGGTTGACGACCGCCCGCTCGCGCACCAGCCGGAACAGGCGGGGCCGCGGGTTGCCGGGCTGGCCGTGCGCGGTGATCGTGCCGACCTCCACGTGGCCGAACCCGAGCGCGGCGGCCCCCTCGGCGCACGCGGCGTCCTTGTCGAAGCCGGCCGCGAGCCCGAGCGGGCCGGGGAAGTGGACGCCGAACGCGCTGACGCGCAGCGCCGGGTCGTGGGGCGCCAGCGCCCTGTGGAGCAGCCGCTTGACCAGCGGCAGCGCCGACAGCAACGCGAGGGCGCGGACGGTGAGGTGGTGCACGGCCTCGGCGTCGAAACGCCGCAAGACCTGCGTGAACACGAGGCGATACATCACGCGTCAGGCTACCAAGCCGGCCTCGTGGGCGATGATCGCGGCCTGCACCCGGTTGCGCACGTCGAGACGGGTGAGGATGGCGCTGACGTACGCCTTCACCGTGCCCTCCACGATGTGCAGCCGTCTGGCGATCTCCGCGTTGGACAGGCCGGCGCCGAGCAGGGCGAGCACCTCGCGCTCCCGCTCGGTCAGCGCCTCGACCCGGTCGCGGGCCGCCGCGCCGCGTGACACGCGCCCGGCGGCGAGCTGGGTGATGACCCGCTGGGCGACCTTGGGCGACAGGTACGCGGCGCCGCCCGCGACGGCGTGGATGCCGGCGATCAGCTCCCGCGGGTCGCCCGACTTGAGCAGGAACCCGCTGGCGCCCACGTCGATGGCCTTGGCGATGTAGTCGTCCTCGCCGAACGTGGTGAGCATCACCACGGCCGTCCCCGGCGCCGCCCGGCGGATCTCGGCGGCGGCGCCGAGCCCGTCGAGCCTGGGCATGCGGATGTCCAGGAGGGCCACGTCAGGGTGGTGGCTGATGGCCAGGTCCACCGCCTCGCGGCCGTCACCCGCCTCGGCCACCACGGTGAGCGTCGGATCGGTGGCGAGGATGGCCCGCACCCCGGCGCGGATCATGGCCTCGTCGTCAGCGAGGAGCAACCGGATCATCCCCCTATAGTGGCGCACATGGCACAGGTGAAGCTCTACGGGCGCAGGGACGTGTGGGCGGGCCGGCAGCGCGAGGTGTCCGACCTCGTCCACTCCTGCCTGGTGGAGGCGTGGGGACTGCCGGAGGAGAAGAGGTTCCACCGGTTCCTGCTGCTGGACGCGGACGATCTCATCTGCCCGCAGCGCGGTGACGGCTACCTGATCATCGAGGTGCTGTGCTTCACGGGGCGCAGCGACGAGGCCAAGCGGGCGCTCATCCGGGCGATCTACGACAGGTGCCCGTACCCCGCCGAGGACGTGGAGATCACCATCGTCGAGATGCCCAAGGTGAACTGGGGCATCCGCGGGGTGCCGGCGGACGAGCTGTCCCTGCCGTACAAGGTGGAGGTCTAATGGAAGGGCGGACGTCGCCCGTTACGACCTCGTAAGAGTTGCCCCGGGTCGCGAGCTCTACGGTCGGTACATGAAGATCGCCCCGGAGGCGGCATGACCACCATCGTGACCATCGCCAAGGAGCCGGTGGCCGGCCGGGTCAAGACCCGCCTCACCCCGCCGCTGAGCCCCGCCCAGGCCGCGCTCCTCGCCGAGGCGGCGATCGAGGACACCCTGCGGGCCGTCGCCGCCACTCCCGCCGGTCAGCGGGTGCTGGCCCTGGACGGGCTGCCCGGGAGCTGGCTGCCGCCCGGCTTCGTGGTGGTCCCCCAGCGCGGGACCGGCCTGGACGAGCGGCTGGCCGCCGCCTTTGCCGACTGCCACCGGCTCCGGCCCGAGCCGGTGGTGCTCATCGGCATGGACACCCCGCAGGTGACGCCCGGCCTGCTGCGCGGCGCGGTGGAGGCTCTGACGGAGTGCGACGCGGTGTTCGGGCCGGCCGCCGACGGGGGCTTCTGGCTGCTGGGGCTGCGGCGGCCCGATCCGGGACTGCTGCTGGGCGTGCCCATGTCGCAGCCGTACACCGGGGCCGCGCAGCTCGAACGGCTCTGCCGGGCCGGGCTGGCGGTGCGGCACCTGCCCGAGCTGACCGACGTGGACACCGCGGCCGACGCCTTCCGGGTGGCCTCCGAGACACCGGCCTCCCGGTTCGCCGCGACGCTGCGCGAGCTGGCGGGCGACACCGGGGCAGGGAACATCGGGGCACGGGTCACCGAGGCGGGCGCGCTCCGATGATGGGAGAGATCTACGCCGACGCCCTCGACGGCGCCCCCGTCGAGATCGAGCACGTCGACGGGGCCCGCGCCGTCCTGGAGGCCGCCCGCTGGCTGGAGCCCATGGACGGCGACGAGGCCATGCTGCGCCGGTGCGCCGGCCCGACCCTGGACATCGGGTCCGGCCCCGGGCGGCTGACCGTCGCGCTCAAGCGCCGCGGCGTGGCCGCCCTGGGCATCGACATCACGCCGCATGCCGTACGGCTGACCCGCAGGGCGGGCGGCTTCGCGCTGCTGCGCAGCGTGTTCGACGAGCTGCCCGGCAGCGGCCGGTGGGAGACGGCGCTGCTCGCCGACGGCAACATCGGCATCGGCGGCCACCCGAACGTCCTGCTGCGCAGGGTCAGGGAGCTGGTACGGCCCGGCGGCGAGGTCATCGTCGAGGTGGAGCGGCCGGGCGTGGCCAGCCGGGTCGAGCGGGTGCGGCTGCGCCGCGGGAGCACCGTGGGCGAGTGGTTCGGGTGGGCGGTGGTGTCGGCCGACGACATCGCGCGGGTCGCCCACTCCAGCGGCTTCGCCCTGGCCGACTGCTGGGAGGAGGTGGGGCGCTGGTTCGCCGGTCTGCGCTGAGCCGGTCAACCCACGCTCCCCAGCAGCACGGCCCCGGCCCCGAGCGCGAGCGCCAGCGGGAAGGCCCACCACCGGGGCGCGGGCCCGGCTCGCAGGACCTGGATCCCGTACGGCACGAGGGCGACGCACAGGCCCACGGTGGCCAGGATCGACATCGGACCGGTGCCCTTGAGCACCCCGATCGGCAGCGCGGTCATCAGCCCCAGGGCGACGCTCCGGACGAGTCCCAGCGTCCCGGCCCGCCACAGCCCGATCGCCAGCACCGCCCACCCGGCGAACACCACGATGTTGAGCGGCTGGAAGACGTGGAAGGCGCTGTAGGCGGCCGCCACGCTCCGCTGCGCGGAGGTCAGCCCCTGGACCTCGACGAGTTGGAAGGCCAGGTGGCTCACGCCGGCGTGGAAGGCACGGGCGAACAGGCCGAGCAGCACCATCACCCCGCCCCAGAGCACCACGCGGGACCCGGGCGAGCGGCGCACCAGCGCGAGCACCCCGGGCCAGAGCAGCACGGCCCCGGCGGCGAAGCATCCGTAGGAGGCGGACATCAGGGCGGGAGCCTCGTCGAAGGCCGCGAGCTGGGCGGGGAAGAAGCCGTCGTACTCCACGCGGAGCAGCACGCCGGCCAGCATCAGGACGGGTGCGAGGACGAGGGTGACGCCCTCGACCCAGCGCCCCGGGAAGCCGTCGGAGGGACGGCCGGAAAGATCGGTCATGGTTAGATCCAAGCCGCCGACAGGCTCCGTATCACTGGGGCAGGGGCGAGGGTCAGGGGTAGACCTAGGTGGACGGTATGGTCCGACTCATGAGCACTCACTATGACGTCGTCGTTCTCGGCGCGGGTCCCGGAGGGTACACGGCCGCGGTCCGCGCCGCCCAGCTCGGGCTGCGCACAGCGGTCATCGAGGAGAAGTACTGGGGTGGCGTCTGCCTGAACGTGGGCTGCATCCCGTCCAAGGCGCTGCTGCGCAACGCGGAGCTGGCTCACATCTTCCACAAGGAGGCCAAGACCTTCGGCATCAGCGGCGAGGTCTCCTTCGACTACGGCGCCGCCTTCACGCGCAGCCGCAAGGTGGCGGACGGCCGGGTCAAGGGCGTTCACTACCTGATGAAGAAGAACGCCATCACGGAGTACGACGGCCGCGGCACCTTCCTGGACCCCAACTCGATCCAGGTGAACGGCGAGACGATCACGTTCGACCACTGCATCATCGCCGCCGGCGCCACCACCCGGCTGATCCCCGGCACGTCGCTGTCGGAGCGCGTGGTGACGTACGAAGAGCAGATCATGACCGGCGAGCTGCCGGGCAGCATCATCATCGCGGGCGCGGGCGCGATCGGCGTGGAGTTCGCGTACGTGCTGCACAACTACGGCGTCAAGGTGACGATCGTGGAGTTCCTCGACCGGGTGGTCCCTCTGGAGGACGAGGAGGTGTCGGCGGAGCTGGCCAAGCGCTACAAGCGGCTCGGCATCGAGATCCTCACCTCCACGCGGGTGGACGCCATCGACGACAACGGCTCCTCGGTCAAGGTCACCGTGACGCGCGACGGCCAGCAGCAGGTGCTGGAGGCCGACAAGGTGATGCAGGCGATCGGCTTCCAGCCGCGGGTCGACGGCTACGGCCTGGAGAAGACCGGCGTGGCCCTCACCGACCGGGGCGCCATCGCGGTCGACGGCCGCTGCCGGACGAGCGTGCCGCACATCTTCGCCATCGGCGACGTCACGGCCAAGCTCATGCTGGCCCACGCCGCCGAGTCCATGGGCGTCATCGCGGCCGAGACCATCGGCGGCGCGGAGACCATGGAGCTCGACTACGTGATGATCCCCCGGGCGACGTACTGCCAGCCGCAGGTGGCGAGCTTCGGCTACACCGAGGCGCAGGCCCGCGACCTGGGCTACGACGTGAAGGTGGCCAAGTTCCCCTTCACCGCCAACGGCAAGGCCCACGGCCTGGGCGACGCCAACGGCTTCGTCAAGATCATCAGCGACGGCAAGTACGGCGAGCTGCTCGGCGCCCACCTCATCGGGCCCGAGGTGACGGAGCTGCTGCCGGAGCTCACGCTGGCCCAGCAGTGGGACCTGACGGTGCACGAGGTCGCGCGCAACGTCCACGCCCACCCGACGCTCGGCGAGGCGGTCAAGGAGGCGATCCACGGCCTGGCCGGCCACATGATCAACATGTAGGGACGTACCTGACGAGATCGGTACGGCCGCCGCCGTACCGATCGTGCCTCGGCCTCTCCGGGGCGTGCTCAGGCTTTGGCGATCGCCTCCCGTACGGCGGGGACGACCTCCCTGGCCCAGCGGCCGAGGAGGAGGGGGTCCGGCCCGCCGTGGCCGGCTGAGAAGAGCATGAAGCCCGACGCGCCGTGCTCCAGCACCGCCCCGGTCAGTTCCTCCACCCACTGCTCGACGGAGCCGCCGATCCAGCGGCCGCCGCGGTCACGCGTGGCGGGCAGCGGCCGGTCGGTGATGCTTCCGGGGAAGTTGAAGACCGTGCGGATCTCGCGCGGGTCGCGGCCCACGGCCGCCGCCGCCTCGTCGATGACCGGCCGGGACTCCCGGTAGCGCTCGCTGAGCCAGTCCGCCGCGTGGCCGGGGATCCAGCCGTCGGCCACCCGCCCGGTGGCGGCCAGGGACTTGCGGCCCACCGATCCGGTCCACACGGGCGGCGCGGCCACGGGAGCCGGCTCGATCTGGTTCACGTGGTAGTGGCGGCCCTCGTAGGTGACCGGGGGGCCACCGCCCGACAGCAGCTTGACCAGGGTGATCGCCTCCTCGAAGGCGTCCACGGCATCGCCCGGTGACAGCTGCGGCACTCCCATGGCGGCGATGCGCTCCCACAGCCCGCCCGCGCCCATGCCGAGCACGACGCGGCCGCCCGACAGCGCCGACAGCGACGTCACGGTCCGCGCCAGCATGGCCGGAGGCCGGGTCGGCAGGTTGGTGACGTTGGCGAAGCCCGTGATGTGCTCCGTGCGTCCCAGGATGAAGCCGAGTGCGGCGTAGGCGTCCAGGCGCTCGCCGATGTAGGGGTGGTCCGACAGCGAGAAGAGGTCGAGCCCGTCGCGGTCGGCCTCCTGGGCCATGTGCAGCAGCTCGGTCATCTCCCCGATGCCGCTGTGCGCGCCGAAACCGAAGAGGACTTTCCTGTCCATGGGATGTTCCGCCTTTCCGTCAAGCATGTTCTGTTCCACGTCCTCCAGCCGTTCAGGCCGCGCCGAACTGCTCGGTGAAGCGGCCGGTGAACAGGTCGGCGCCCTTGTACGCCGAGACGGTCGTCGCCGGGACGACGGCCGGGCCGTCGGGTGTGGGGAGCTGGCCGGCGCCGCCGCGCGGCCCGAGCGGGAGCAGGATCATGGGGTGGGCCGCGGCCTGGTAGGTGGCCGTGGGCCGCTGGCCGCGCAGTTGGGCGGTGATGTTCCGGGCCACGACCTCGGCGTGCTGCATCGCGTACCCGGCCATCTTCGCCTCGGGGACGTCGGTGATGTCGCCGATCGCGTAGACGTGCTCGTACCCGTCGATGTTGAGGGTCTCGGTGACGTGGACCTGTCCCTGCGGTGTGCGGGTGGTGAGCCGGCCGTCGGCGAGGTAGTCGCTGTTGACGCGCACGCCGTGGGCGCGGAACCAGATGTCGGCGGTGATGTCGTCGCCGCCGGTGGTGGTGACGGTGAAGGTGCCGGCCTGACCGGGCTCGGTCGCCGGCGGCGCGGTCAGGCCGGTGCCCAGCCGGAGCCGGATGTCCAGCTCGTCGAGCTGGCGGTGCAGGTCCTGGCGCATCTCCGGCTGGAAGGCGGGCAGCAGCCGCTCGGCCGGGTCGACGACGGTCACCTGCTTGTGCGGCCAGACTTCCTTGATCTCTCCGGCCAGCTCCAGGCCGACCGGCCCGGCGCCGAGGATCAGCACCCGCTCGGCGCCGGCCAGCTCCTTGTGGGTGAGGCGGAGGTCGTCCAGGACCTCCTCGGTGGAGTCGGCCTCGGGCTTGGCCGGGTAGGCATAGCTGGAGCCGGTGGCCAGGACCACGTAGTCCGCCTCGACCCGCTGCCCCGACGCCAGGGTGACGCCGCCGGGGTCCACCGATGCCGCCCGGTCGCGCAGCACCGTGCCGCGCGTCAGCCACTGCTGGTAGGGGAAGAACATGCTGCTCCCCCACTCGGGCCGGGTCAGCGCCCGCAGCGACCCCGCCGTGTTGATGAACGCCTCCCGGGGATCGACGAGGATGACGTCCGCCTCGGACTCCAGCGCCTTGGCGACCGCCGAGCCCCCGTAACCGCCGCCTATGACCGCGACCGTACGACGCATGATTCACACTCCCACATTCAAAAACGAGTTGCAGTTCGCGCTACGAACAATATTAGTTCGAGATGCGAACTGCAACTCTCCTGGGAGTTATCAGCGCTCGGCGGGGGACCTTTCGTCGGGCTCGCGGAAGATCACCGGGACCTTGTTGTCCAGCACGACCCGGCCGAGCAGGCCGGCGAGCGTGTCGCGTTCGGCGGCGTCGAGTCCTTCCGCCAGGCGGTCGACGCGCCGGCAGGTCTCGGCGTAGAAATCCCGCGCGAGCCTGTCTCCGCGCCGGGTGAGCGCGACCCGCACCGCGCGCGAGTCCTGCGGGTCCGGTCGGCGCTCGACCAGGCCGTTGCGCTCGGTGCGGTCCACCAGGCCGGTCAGGCTCGACTTCGCCAGCCCCAGCGTCGCGCCCAGCTCGCTCATGCCGTACGGCTGCGGCATCAGCACGCACAGCAACTGACCCTGCTGCGAGGTGATGCCGTACTCCCGGGCGGACTCGGCGTACACGGCGTTCACCAGGAACGTGGAGCGCACCAGCCCGGCCACAACACCTATCTGGCCATCATCGTCTTTAACCACCCGGCCAGGGTAACATCGAGGCGTCGCGCAGTTCGTGAGACGAACTACGGCTTTTCAGGCCAGCAGGAGCGCCACGCCGACGAGCACCAGAGCGGCGGCGCAGGACAGGCTGCGCACGTGGTTCCAGCGCGTCCAGCGCGGGGAGTACGCCGGCCAGTCCATGTCGCCGGCCTCCAGCGCGTTGTTCATCGGCACGTTGAGCGCGGCCGTCGTCGCCAGCGTGCCGAGCCCGTAGACGGCCGCCGCCGCCAGGCACAGGATGCCCGCCGCCGTGCTCCCGCCCGCGAGCATGAACACCCCCGCGGCCAGCGACGCCGCGGGCGCCAGCAGGAACACCGGCAGGAACCACGGGTTGAGTATCGTCCGGTTGACGCTCCGCATGGCCGCCGTGGCCTGGGCCGGCTCCACGGCGTCGAGGGCGGGCATGACCGTGGTGGAGAAGGCATAGAAGAGCCCGGCCATGAGCCCGTTGAACAGCAGGGAGATGATCGCGAAGGCCGTGGACATGTCCAGATCATCCCAGTCTTCCGCCGGTCCTGCCACCGGGCGAGCCGCTACCACGTGACGGTGGGGCTCTCCCTGCCGCCGCCCCACACGAGCGCGCCGGTGGGCCTCCACCGCTGTCGCACGTCGTGCAGCTGCCCGACCCTGGACGCGGCGACCTTGAACGGGCCGCACATGGCGACGCCGTTGGCCGCCGGCGAGACGTCCTTGCAGATGAACGTCTGGCTGGCGACGTGCTCGGCTTCGGTGTTGTAGAGCTGCACGTGGATGTTCCAGTCGCCCGCGGCCTTCTTGAGCTTGCCCTTCATGAAGATCGTGTCGCCCACCACGGCGATGCACGGCGACATCAACGCGCTCGTACCGGGCCCCGCGGAGACCCAGGGGCGGCACTGCCATTCCGGCGTCGTGCCCAGGCGCGTGGGATCCGTCCTCTTGGTGCCGTCGTCGGGCTTGACCTCGGTCGTGGTCCGGGAGTCGTCCGGCTCGGGCGACCGCACGCGCTCGCTGGGCTTCGTCAGCCCGGTCTCCGGCTTGTCGGCCGTCTTCTTCTTCGGCTCGGTGGACTGCCGCTCCGCGGGCACGGTCGTGCGGTCCCGCACCGGGTGCGTCTCGCCCTTTTTCGGCTCGCCGCTCTTCCCGGTGCCGGGGGTGGAGACAGCGCTGTGCGGCGTGGTCCCCACGGGCAGCGACTGTACGGCCAGCGGTTGCCGGGACGCGGGGCCGTGCGGGGTTCCGGACGCCGGGGCGCGCCAGGGGGCCACGACCGCGACGGCGGTGACGGCGGCGGCCAGGGCGACGGTGACGGCGCCGAGCACGACCACCCGCCGCCGCGACCGGCCCGCGGGCCCTCCCGGACCGGGCGCTCCCGGACCGGGCGAGGGTTCGCTGGGCGCATGGGGCCGGCCGGGGCCGGCGGGTCCGGCGGGTCCGGTCGTCGCGGCGGGCTGGGCGGGACCCGTCGCGGGCGGGGCGCCAGGCGGCAAGGGCGACGGGGCGAGGGGTTCCGAGGTGACCGAGGGGGCGTCCGAGCGTGAGACCGCCGGGAGCGCGGGCAGGCCCGCCAGCGCCGGCCCGGCGTCCCGGAGCGCCGCCGCCACCGCTCCGGCCGGCGGCCGGGCGGCCGGGTCCTTGGCTGCGCACGCCGAGACGAGCGCCCACAGCGCGTCCGGCATCCCGGGCAGCCGCCGGGGCACGGCCATCGCGTGCTGCCGGATCAGCACCATCGGGTGGTCGCCCACGAACGGCGGCCGCCCGGCGAGCAGCTCGTACAGGATCAGCCCGAGGGCGTACACGTCCACGGCAGGCGTCGCGGCACCGCCGTCGGCCACCTCGGGCGCCATGTACACGGGCGTGCCGATGACCGCGCTGGTCTGGGTGAGGCCGGGGCCGTGGAGGATGCGGGCCACCCCGAAGTCCGTCAGCCGTACCTGTCCGGTGGCCCGGTCGAGCAGGACGTTGCCCGGTTTGACGTCGCGGTGGACGATCCCGAGGTCGTGGGCGGCGGCCAGCGCCCCGGCCGTCTGCGCCAGCAGCCCGGCCGCCTCGGCCGGTGGCAGCGTGCCGCGCCGCTGGACCAGCGTGCGCAGGTCACCGCCCTCGACGAGGTCCATCACCAGCGCGAGCCGCTCGCCCTCGACGACGAAGTCGCGGATCGTGACGATGTTGGGGTGCCGCAGGCTGCGCATCACCTGACGTTCCTGGACGAACCGCAGCACCAGGTCCTGGTCGGCGCTGAGGCCGTCGCGCAGCAGCTTGACCGCCACGACCTCGCCGGAGTCCCGGTGCCGCGCCCGCCACACGGTGCCCATCCCACCGGCGCCGATCTCGTCCATGAGCACGTACCCGCTGCCCAGCGAGATCTCGGACCCGTCTGCCATCAACCGCTTTCCCCCTCCGAGAACGGAGATCACAATAGTCAGGAAGATCCGGTTCCAGAAAGATGGGCGCATGCCGCCCGTCACGATCGCGCCCTTCGCCACCCGCCGGCTCGACCTGCTGCCCCTGGCCGTCGAGCACGCCGCCGAGATGGCCGTGGTCCTCGCCGACCCCGCCCTGCACGCGTTCATCGGTGGTGAGCCGCTGGACGAGGACGCGCTGCGGGCCCGCTACGCGCGCCTGGCCGCCGGATCGCCCGACCCCGCCGTGTCCTGGCTCAACTGGGTGATCCGGGTACGGGACGAGGGCCGTCTCGCCGGGTACGTGCAGGCGACCGTCACCGCGGAGTCCGTCGCCGAGGTCGCCTGGGTGGTCGGCACCGGCTGGCAGGGCCGGGGCATCGCCACCGAGGCCGCGCGCGGGCTCGTCGGCCGGCTCCGGGACGCCGGAACGCGCACGGTCGTCGCGCACGTCCACCCCGACCACGCGGCGTCGGCCGCCGTGGCCGCCTCCGCCGGCCTCTCCCCCACCGGCGAGTGGCAGGACGGCGAGATCAGATGGGTTCACCTGCCGGAGCCACTTCCGAAAGGCCCCTAGAGGGTCTGTTTCAGAAGTGGATCGCGTGAGTGATCGACTTCTGGGATGATTTTTAGTGGGTCATGGGGATTTGACCGCCGCGCAGTGGGCGGTCCTGGAGCCGTTGCTGCCGGTTGGTAAGAAGCCGGGCAGGCCGCCGAGGTGGACGAAACGGCAGCTCATCGATGGGATCCGGTGGCGGATACGGACGGGTGCGCCGTGGCGGGACGTGCCTGTCCGGTATGGCGAGTGGGAGACGGTGTACGGGTTGTTCCGGCGCTGGCAGCGGGACGGCACCTTGGCACGGATCTTGAAGGAGTTGCAGGGCAGGGCGGACGCCAAGGGGATGATCACGTGGGAGGTGAGCGTGGATTCCACGATCACTCGCGCGCACCAGCATGCCGCTGGTGCGCGTAAAAGGGGGATCTGCAGGTAGAGCAGCCCGGCGGCGTCGAGGTCGAGCCCGCCGACCACGGGCTGGGGCGCTCTCGGGGTGGGCTGACCACCAAGCTGCATTTGGCCGTCGAGCAGGGCCAGAAGCTGTTATCGCTGATCATCACTGCTGGTCAACGCGGGGATTCTCCCCAATTCCAGCCCGTACTGGAGCGGATTGGTGTGCCCCGGCTGGGGCCGGGACGCCCGCGTAAGCGTCCCGACAGGGTCCGTGCCGATAAGGCGTACGGCTCCCGCGCCAACAGTGCCTACCTGCGCAGGCGCGGCATCGCGTGCACGATCCCGGAGAAGGCCGATCAGATCCGTCACCGCAAGAACCGAGGCAGCAGCGGTGGCCGGCCGCCCACGTTCTGCAAGATCGACTATCGTGAGCGTCATGCCGTGGAATGCGGCATTAACCGGCTCAAACGCCACCGGGCCGTCGCGACCAGGTACGACAAGCTCGCCGTCCGCTACGAAGCCACCGTGACCATCGCCGCCATCAACGAGTGGCTGTGGCCGTGGAACACAGATCAGGCAACCGAGCGGATCTTCCCGCCAGTCACCCGACGCAGCGTCGCCGCCAACCGGTCGCGTGCCTCGATCTGGACGGCAATGCGCTCATCAAAGACGGCAAGGCGATCCAGCGCGATCTGAATGCCCCGGTCCGACGGTGGCGCGGCCACCACGTCACCATCCAGGCACGGCAGGAACGCACGGACATCTGCCAGAGTGAGACCAGCGGCCAGCAAATGGCGGATGTTACGGACCCGCACCACCACGTCCTCGTCGTAGATCCGGTAACCGTTGGGTGCCCGCCTGGAGGCGATCAACCCCTCATCTTCGTAGTGCCGAAGCGCACGCGCGGTCGTGCCCGTGGCCTGCGCCAACTCACCGATACGCACCGATCCCACCTCCGCAGCCAGTCCTATCACGCGACCACTGCCCCACCGTCCACCGGGAGCACCACTCCCGTGACGAACGAGGCCTGCGGCGAGGCGAGTTGCGTGATCGCCCACGCCACCTCCTCGGGGCGACCGATCCGTCCCAGCGGCGTGTGAGCCCTCTGCCACTCCCTGACTGCGGCCATCCGCTCAGGCGACAGCCCTTGATGTTCGCCGATCGGGGTATCGATCCCGCCGGGTGCCACCGCGACCACCCGGACCCCGCGTGGCGCCAACTCCACCGCCCAGCTACGGGTGAGCAGTTCCAGGGCGACCTTCGTCGCCGCATACACCGAGTTGCCCGGCCAAGCACGCTGCCCGACCGACGTGCTCACGTTCACAATCACTCCGCCACGAATCTCCAGCGCGGGCAATGCGGCCTGCGCCAGCAGCATCGGCGCAACCAGGTTCGTCGTCATCTGCGTTTCGATCAAGTCCCGGGTAAGCATCCCGAGCGCCGCGCTGCGAACGATCCCCGCGTTGTTGACCAGCACGTCCAACCGACCGTGTGACTCCATGACGCCGCGCACGATCCCCTCCGCGGCATCCTCGGCGGTGACGTCAGCGATCATCGGATGGATGCTGTCATAGCCGGTCGCGGCCTCCGCCAGCGGCTCCGCCCTGCGGCCCACCGCCACTACCTGCGCGCCTTTCCCCGCGAACATCCGCGCCGTCGCACGGCCGATGCCTGTGCCGGCTCCGGTAACAATAACCACCATGTCCTGCAGTGAGCTGTCCATGCGAGAAATCTTCAGACCATGACGCCAATGACAAGGTCAAGACGGCCAACACCTTTCCCGACCGAACTACACACCAGCCACTCCGCCAACTTCTGAAACAGGCCCTAGAGAGCCCTCCCTGCACCGCCGCGGGTGTCACCCTCGGGTTGCCATCGGTGCGGGCGGGCTGTTCATGTGGACCGCGCCGTTCGGTTGCACTCGGCCGCTGCCGCGCTGCTGCGGCCCGCGTGACGCCCCGGGGATCGGGGCGGTGATCCCGAACAAGGTCGACCAACTCGCCCACAGCCGAGCACGTGGGTCGCCCGGTGGTCGGCCGCCGGTGTTCGACCCGACCACGGCCTAGTTGTATTGACCACGAGCGTTGTTAACAGTGGGGGTTGATCAAAGGAGAGGCCTCCGGTGTGGTGTAGGTGTCGAATCTTCACCGCGCGGAGGCCTC
>NZ_JBFAHO010000044.1:0-61504 GCF_040654215.1 Nonomuraea sp. NPDC050733
GTGGCGGGCGGGCGCCCGCCACGCCGGCGACCGACCTCACCACCAGTACCGCCGCCCACCGACGGGACGCCCGACCGATCCGAGGACGAGGAAGACGACGCCGATGAGCAGCAGGATGCCGCCGATGGTGTAGAGAATCGAGATGCCGAGCAGCCATCCCAGCACCACGAGAATCAGACCGAGAATGATCACATTGCCCTCCATGGACAACCGGGACTGACCCGGACTCGCCTCTTCCACTTCCCCACCACCGATCTCTAATCACCCTGGTTCCCATTAAGCCTTCGACCAGGGCTTTCATCGATGATCTCGGAGGGAGTCCCGCGCCGGCACGCCGTGCTCGGCGGAAATCCGCCCAGAACGAAACCATGTGAGTCATAAGTCCCGTCCCAGCTAGATTGCCGGAATGCGCGAAGTGATCACCGTGGACGGCCGCACGCTGGCCGTCGAGGAGTGGGGCGTGCCCGACGGGACGCCGGTCTTCTGTCTGCACGGCAGCCCGATGGGCCGGCTGGCCCGCCACCCCGACGACTCCCTGTTCACCGGCCTCGGCATCCGACTGATCACCTTCGACCGCCCCGGCTTCGGCGGCTCCACGCCCCTGCCCGGACGGCGGGTGGTGGACGGGGCCGACGACGTCGCCGCCGTCGCCGACGCCCTCGGCCTCGACCGTTTCGCCGTGTACGGCGTCTCCGGGGGCGGGCCGCACGCGCTGGCGTTCGCCGCCCGCCATCCCGGCCGGGCCCTGCGCGTCGCCTCGCTGGCCGGGCTCGCGCCGCGCGACGCCGGCGGGCTCGACTGGACGGCCGGGATGATGGACGGCAACGTCCGCAGCGCCGAGGTCGCCCTGCGGGACCGGGCCGCCATGGCGGCGTACCTCGCCGCGGAGAGCTCCGGCGCCTCGGGGCCGCCGCGGCTCCCGGCCACCGAGGCGGCCGTCCTCGGCCGCCCCGAGATCGGCTCCATGCTCGCCGCCGCGTACGCCGAAGCGGTCCGTCCCGGCCTCGGCGGCTGGGTGGACGACGTGCTGGCGCTGTTCGGCAGCCCGTGGGGCTTCGACCCGGCCACCATCACCGTGCCGGTGCGGCTGTGGCACGGGGAGCTGGACTCGGTCGTGCCGGTCGCCCACGCGCGCTGGCTCGCCTCCCGCATCCCCACCGCGACGCTCACGGTGCAGCCGGACGCGGGCCACGCCGGCCACTTCGACGCCACCCCCGCCACGCTCGCCTGGCTCCTGGAGCCGTCTTCGGCCGGTGTCGCAGCGAGCGGCTGAGCAAGGGGCCGGTCAGCCGCTGACGCCGGTCCGGGCTTTCATCGCGGCTGCCGCCGGGTTGACCGAGGTCTCGGTCAACCGGTCGCCCAAGCCGCTGCGGCGGTACAGCACCTGCCGTCCGTCACGCGAGCGGGTGACCAGGCCGGTGGCGTACAGCACGCGCAGGTGCTGGGACACCGCGCTCGGCGTCACCCGGAGCCGGCGGGCGATCTCGACCGTCGGCAACGGCTCCGCGAGCAGGCCGAGCAGCCTGGCCTTGGGTTCCCCGAGAAGTGAGACCAGAGCGGCCGCGTCGGTGGGCGGCGCCGGGCTCCACAGCGTCGCCACCCCACGGCTGGGATAGGCCAGCATCGGCGCCTCCTCCGCGCTGACCGGCGGCGCGGGCTTGTGCGCGAACACCGACGGCACCAGCAGCAGACCGCGGCCTGACGCTTCGACGCGGTGGTCGCCCATCACGTTGTCGATGTGCAGCACGCCGTCGTGCCATCGCAGGTTCGGGTGCATGTCGGCGAACAACAGCCGGGCGCCGCCCATGGCCAGCCGCCTCGCGCGGTAGGTCATGTCCGCTTCCAGGACGAGGCGCATCTGCGGCCACAGCGGCTCGACGGCCAGCTCCCAGTACCGCCGCAGAAGCGCGCAGATCTCGTCGCGGAGTCCGATGACGGACGCGTCGTCGCCCACGCAGGCGTCGTGCAGAACATCGGGGAGCGGGTCCGGCCTGTGTGCGGCCAGCAGGTCCCGGCGCACCACGTCAGAGGAAGTGCCGCGGATGACGGCCAGCTCTTCCTCCCACGCGGGGGCGAAGGTCGCGGGCCGCGGAGTCAGGAAGTCGGGCAGGGTGAGCCTGCCCGCGACCAGGGACATCAGCAGGCGAGTGTCGCTCGGGGCGAGTGCGCCGAGCACCGACCTGCGCCACGGCAGGTGCAACGCGTGCAGCCCCGGATCGCGGAGCACCCGCAGGCTGAGAATGGTCTCGTACATGGGCGAGACGGCGAAACGGGTGTCGGCCAGGTCCTCGACGCCGAGCGCAAAGCTGATCATTAAGTCACACGCTACATCGATTGGCGGCGAAGCGGCGGTGCCGTGCAATGCATGGCATGACACCTGGACTCCATGTTCGACGGACGGTGGGCTGAGATGAGCCGCAGGCTGCTCCTGCTCCTGTCCCTGACCTGCGCGGTCGCGGTGGGCAACCTGTACTTCCCGCAGGCGATCAGCCCGCTGATCGCCGACGCGCTGCGGGTGTCACCGGACTCGGCCGCGCTGGTGGTGAGCGCGACCCAGCTCGGCTACACGGTGGGAATCTTCCTGCTGGTGCCGCTCGGTGACCGGGTCCGGCACCGGCCGTTCATCGTCACCCTGCTCGCTCTCACCGCTCTGAGCCTGCTCGCCGCGGGCAGCGCGCCCACACTGCCGTACCTCGTCGGCGCCGCCGCCCTGATCGGCGTCACGACCATGGCCGCGCAGATCGTCGTCCCGCTGGCCGCCGGGCTGGTGGCCGATGATCGCCGCGGGGCGGTGATGGGCACCCTGCTGAGCGGGTCACTCGGCGGCATCCTCCTCGCCCGCACCTTCGGCGGGGTGCTCGGCGAGCGGCTGGGATGGCGCGCCCCCTACCTGGTGGCCGCCGTCCTGGTCCTGCTCCTCGCGACGGTGCTGGCCTGCACACTGCCGTCCACCTCTCCACCGTCGAGGCAACGCTACCCGGCGCTGCTGGCCGAGTCGCTGCGCCTGCTGCGCACCGAGCCGGACCTGCGCCGCTCCTGCCTCTACCAGGCGACCATCTTCGGCGGATTCTCCGCCGTCTGGACGTGCTTCTCGCTCCTGCTCACCGGCCCGGCGTACGGCCTGGGACTTCAGGTGGCCGGGGCGCTCGCCCTGGTCAGCGGCGTGACCATGTTCTGCACTCCGTTCGCCGGACGCCTGGTGGACCGCCACGGACCCGACAAAGTCAACCTCGTCTGCATGCTCGGCGCGCTCGCCTCGGCCGCCGTCCTCGCGGCGGGCGCTCTGGGCGGCACACCGGGCCTGGCCGGCCTGATCGCGGGCATCCTGCTGCTGGACGTCGCGATGCAGTCGGGCATGGTCGCCAACCAGGCCCGGATCCTCGCCCTGCGTCCCGACGCCCGCAGCAGGCTCAACACCGCCTACATGACCTGCGCTTTCCTGGGCGGCAGCACGGGGTCCTGGCTCGGGGCGCGCGCCTACGCCCACGCCGGCTGGTGGGCCGTCTGCGCCCTCCTGGCGACGCTGAGCACCCTTGCCCTGGCCCGCCACCTCGCCGCCCTGCACCGCCGAAGCCTCCGCGACGACGCTCACGGCATCGAGATCCGCACAGGCGGGCCGATCGGCGGATTGATCAACGTAGGAGGAACGCAAAAACGGCGGTGCCCGTGAGGGCACCGCCGTTGATGACACACAGGTGGAGGTGGCGGGAATCGAACCCGCGTCCTTCAACCCCAAGACAGGGCTTCTCCGGGCGCAGCCTGCTGTGCTTTTCTCAGCCCCGGCGATCACGCAGGCGAGTCGCCGACGGGCTCAGCCACTGTGAGATTTCCCGATCGCCCCCGTGGCCGGGTTGATCGGTTGAGCCTTCTAACGATGTCAGACACCGGGCCGAAGGCGCTCCCGGGCTGACAGAGGTTTCGCTACTTAGGCAGCGAGAGCCAGGGAACCCTGGCCGACCTCAGTGCGCTTGGAATTGGCACTTGTTGTTTGCGGTCACAGGATTAACGAGGTTATGTCCGCAGTCCTCGGCCCGCTTCACCTGACTTGCAAAGTCGAAGTCGAAGCCAGTCACCCCCTGTGCAGTTGTCAACACGGTCCCCGCTCTCGCGGCGACCGAGCAACATGACGATACCCCTGATAACAGCTCCGATGCCAACTTGATTCCCGGAGTCCGCCGCGTGTTCACCGCCGCAAGCGCATGAAACCCGCCGAAGGCGCGCGAAACCCCCGGAAGCGCGGCCTGAAGCGCGCGCCCCCGGGGGCCGACCGGCAGGGTCGAGCCGGTCCGACGGCAGGACTTCCCCCGAGATGAAGTCCTGGTCTCATCGCGATGACTGGAACCGCAACCCCCCGAGCGGCCCAGTCACTCTGTAAGACGCCACCGGAGGCCCGCCGGGTTGCTCCGCCGTATCAGCGTTGCGCCAGCACCTGGTCACGGAACGGCATGAGGGCTCCCGCCGGGGCGGGCGTCAGGTCTGGTCGCGCAGGGCGCCGAAGAACTCACCCGCGATGGCCGCCGGGTCGTAGTTCTTGGCCAGGACGGCGATCGCCAGGTCGCCCTGCCAGCCGACGAACCACCGCTGCCGGCTCTCCTCCTCGCCCGCGGGCGCGGTCACGCCGTGCACGGTGCCGTCGCCCGCCTGCGCGGGCGTGCCGGCGGCGCCGGCCCGCATCATCGCGGTCAGCGCCGTGCGGACCTTCGGGTCGAGCGGCACCGGCTGCGGCGCGGGTACGGGCGTGATCTCGCCGGCGGGGTCGGGCGAGGCGGGGTCGGTGACGAGCACCGGCGGCCGCCACGTGCCGGAGGCCACGGCCCCCGCGACGAGCGCCATGGACAGCGGGCTGACCTGTACGTTCTGCCCGGCGATGGCCTTGGCCTTGTCGGCGTCGCTGCTCAGCTCCCCCAGCGATCCGCTGAACGACTTGAGCGGGAGCTGCCACGCCTGCCCGATGCCGAACGCCTTGGCGCTCCGTGCGAGCGCCCCGGCGTCGACGAGGCGGGCGAGGGAGGCCAGCGCGGTGACGCAACCCCTGGCGAAGTTCTCCTGGAACGTCGGCGCCGTCCCGGCCACGCCGCTCACCTGGCCGGACTCGACGAACCGGGCGCCGCCGACCGTGCGCTCGGCCGGGCACGCCAGCCGCAGCCTGGTGCTCACGCCCGCCTTGACGAGGGCGTCGGTGGCCACGATGGAGAACGCGGTGCCTGCCGGGTACTTGCCGGCCAGCGCGTCCTTCTCCTGGTTCATCCCGTTCGTGGCGACGGCCCGGATCTCCCCGGTCGACGTGTCCACCGCGACGAGGGCGCCCGTCCCGCCCTCGGAGAGCGCCCGGTCGGCGGCGTCCTGGACGGAGCTGTCGATGGTGGTCTTGACCGGCTGGTTCTTGCGGTCGGGCCGCCACTCCTTGAGCAGCGCGACCTCCTTGCCGGTCCTGGAGTCGAGGATGACCACGCGGGTCTGGGTGGAGCCGGTCAGGTAGTCCTGGTACGCCTTCTGCAGGCCGCTCTGGCCGACCGAGTCGCCGGCGCGCTGCGGCCCGCCGAGCTTCTGCTCGGTCTGGGGCGTGAGCGCGCTGACCTTGCCCACGATGTCCTTGGGCTCCTTGGGCGCGAACGGCTGCTCCTGCGGCTGGACCGTGAGCTGCTCGATCTGGCCGAGCCTGTCCTTCAGCTGCTGGTAACGCTTGCTGCCGAAGTGGGCGAGCGGCACGAACTCGTTGGGCGGCGACGACCGGATGCGGTTGAGCAGCCGGTCGTGGGCGAACCCCGTCTCCTTCGACAGCTGCTGGACGACCTCCTCGGCCCGCGCGCCGAGCTCCGACGGGCGCACCCCGGCGACGTACACCACCTGGGAGGTCTGCAACGACTCACCGGCGCGGTCGTCGATCGGCTTGCGCTGGATGGCCTGAGGGTCCACCGCGAACCGCTGCCCCTCCTTGAGCTGCGGGTGGATGACCGAGGGCGACCAGCGCACCTTCCACACGCCGTCGACCAGGTGCAGCGGCAGCCGGCCGTCGTAGACCCAGAGCGGGCTGTTCTCGCCCAGGTCGACCTCGGCCCGGAAGTCGGCCTGCGACTCGTCGCCGTTCAGGTCCACTTTTTTGATCTTGAAGCGGAAGGACGCGGCGTCCAGCTCCACCTTCACGTCCGACAGCGTCTTGCGCACCGCCGCCTCGTCGCCGTCGGTACGGCGGGCGGCGAGCGCGTAGTCACCCGTCTGCCAGCCGACGAGGAAGTCGCGCAGCGCGTCGTGCGGCGACGACTCGTCGAGGCACCCGGTCAGGGTGGTGGACGCGGCCGCGACGGCGAGCGTCGCGGCCAGCGTACGGCGTAGGCGGGGACGGCTCATCGGTTGCGGTGGCGCAGTGCCCTGGCCATCTCCCGCTTGGCCTGCTGCTCGGCCAGCGACTGCCGCTTGTCCCAGTCCTTCTTGCCGCGGGCCACGCCGATCTCGACCTTGGCCCGGCCGTCCTTGAAGTACAGGGAGAGCGGCACGATCGTCAGACCGCCCTCCTTGGTCTTGGCGGCCAGCTTGGCGATCTCCTTGCGGTGGAGCAGCAGCTTGCGCTTGCGGCGCGCGGCGTGGTTGGTCCACGTCCCCTGGGTGTACTCGGGGATGTGGACGTTGAGCAGCCACGCTTCTCCGTCGTCGATGGTGGCGTAACCGTCGACGAGCGAGGCGCGTCCTTCGCGCAGGGACTTGACCTCGGTGCCCTGCAGCACCAGACCCGCCTCGAAGGTGTCCTCGACATGGTAGTCGTGCCGAGCACGCTTGTTCTGGGCGATGACCTTCCGCCCCGTCTCACGTGGCATGCCTCGACCTTACCGGCGTCCGGAGCGACGAGCAGGACCGCGGAGAGCGAGCCCGCGATGCCAACGGAGGTCCGTCGGGAGTGCGACCATGAACACGGCTCAGACCCTGAGATAGCGGCGGAGCGTCACGAACGAGGCCAGCACACAGATCACCACGCCGATCACCATGGTCAGCGTGATGGCCTGCGCCACCTGGTCCCAGCCCAGCTCGGCGCCGATGGCGACGAACCGGCTCAGCTCCTCGAACATGAAGACCTTCGCCACAATGAGCATGATCGCGGCCAGCACGCCGCCGATCAGGCCGGCGATCATGCCTTCCATCACGAACGGGAGCTGGATGTACAGGTTCGAGGCGCCGACCAGACGCATGATCCCGGTCTCGCGGCGGCGGTTGAAGGCCGACAGCCGCACCGTGTTGCCGATCAGCAGGGCGGCGGCGAGCACCAGGATGATGGCCACCGTGAGCGCGGCCGATCTGAGCGTGTCCAGCATGCCGAAGAACTTGCCGATCAGCTCCTTCTGGTTGATCACCTGAGAGACGCCCGGCTGCCCCTGCATCGCCTGGACGACAGGTTGGTAGATGTCGGGGTCCTTCAGCTTCACCCGGAACGAGGTCGGCATGTCCTTGACCGTCGTGGCCGCGAGCAGCGCCTTGTTGGAGGCATAGGCCTGCTTGTAGTTCTCGTAGGCCTGCTTCTGGTCCTCGAAGATGACCCCGCCCGGAGCCACGCCCGGAGTCTGCTCGAGCTTGGCCTTGAGCGCCGCGGTCTGCTGGGGAGTGATGGCCTTGCCGCCGCACGACTCGGCGACCGAGGTCTTGTCACAGAGGAAGACCGAGATCTCGACCTTGTCGTACCAGAAGTCCTTCATCATGCCGACCTGGGCGTTGATCATCAAGCCGACGCCCAGCATCGCCATGCCGACCGCCACGGTGATCACCACCGCGATCGTCATGGTCAGGTTGCGACGGAGGCCGATCCAGACCTCGGAGAAGATGAAATTCGCCCGCATGGTTTGCCTGCTGCTCCCTGTCAGTACGCCTGGCCGTACACGCCACGCGACTGGTCGCGGACGATCTTGCCGTCCTCCAGCTCCACGACACGCTTGCGCATGGAGTCGACGATGGCCGCGTCGTGCGTGGCCATGACGACAGTAGTGCCGGTCCGGTTGATCCGGTCGAGCACCTTCATGATGCCGATGCTCGTCGCCGGGTCGATGTTGCCCGTCGGCTCGTCGGCCAGCAGGATCATCGGCCGGTTGACGAACGCACGGGCCATGGCGACGCGCTGCTGCTCGCCGCCGGACAGCTCGTCGGGCATCCGGTGCGCCTTGCCCTCCAGGCCGACCAGCTCGATGACCTCGGGCACCACCTTGCGGATGAACCGCCGCGGCTTGCCGATGACCTCGAGCGCGAACGCCACATTCTCGTAGACGTTCTTGTTCGGGAGCAGGCGGAAGTCCTGGAACACGCAGCCGATGCGGCGGCGCAGGTGCGGCACCTTGAAGTTGGAGAGGCGGCCCAGGTCCTTGCCGGCGACATGGATGGCGCCGGAGTTGGGTCGCTCCTCCTTGAGCACCAAGCGCAGGAACGTGGACTTGCCTGATCCCGAGGGACCGACGAGGAACACGAACTCGCCCTTGTCCACGTCAACCGAGACGTGGTCGAGCGCGGGCCGGTTCTGGTTCGCGTAGACCTTGGTGACATTATCGAAATGGATCACGAGAGCATCACGGCATGCCAGTCTAGGGGTCAGGACGGAAGCGAGGGTGGCACATGCCCACTTCCCGCCGCGCGGCTATCGGGGACGCCAGGTTTTACCGATGATCGACGTTCCGATTGGCCAGAGGACAGTCTAGGGGGAAGACTGGCATGGAACGTCCATAACGGAAACAAAACGATTGTGCGGCTACACTTGGGGCTGACATGAGTTGCCAACACCTCGTCTGCGCGCAGTGCGCCCACCCCGTCATCGAGGGGCGCTGCGCCCTGTGCCGCGCCAATCGCGAGCGGCTGCACAACCACGGCTTCGCCGGGCTGTCACCCGCTCTCATCGTCGGACTGCTGCTCGCGCTGCTGTTCCTGACCCTGGTGCTCGAGCACCTGAGCCGTCTCTAGGCGGTCTCCGACTCCTGCCGGCGCATCCACCGGATCTCCGACTCGATGAACCCGTCGAGGTCGCCGTCCAGGACCGCCGTCGGGTTGCCCGCCTCCGTGCCCGTGCGCAGGTCCTTCACGATCTGGTACGGGTGCAGCACGTAGTTGCGGATCTGCGTGCCCCACGACGTGGTGGTGGCGCCGCGCAGCTCCGACATCTTCTCCGCCTCCTCCTGGCGCTTGCGCTCCAGCAGCTTGGCCTGGAGCACGACCATGGCGGTCGCGCGGTTCTGGAGCTGGGAGCGCTCGTTCTGGCAGGAGACGACGATGTTGGTCGGCAGGTGGGTGATGCGGACCGCCGAGTCGGTCGTGTTGACGCCCTGGCCGCCAGGGCCGGAGGAGCGGTAGACGTCGACGCGGATCTCGTCCTCGTTGATGTCGATGTGGTCGGTCTGCTCGACGACCGGCACGATGTCCACGCCGGCGAACGAGGTCTGCCGGCGGCCCTGGTTGTCGAACGGGCTGATGCGGACCAGGCGATGGGTGCCGTGCTCGCCGCGCAGCGTGCCGTACGCGTAGGGGGCCTTGACCGTGAACGTGGCCGACTTGATGCCGGCCTCCTCCGCGTAGGAGGTCTCGTAGACCTCGGTCGGGTAGCCCTTGCGCTCGGCCCAGCGCAGGTACATGCGCAGCAGCATCTCGGCCCAGTCGGCGGCGTCGACGCCACCGGCCTGGGAGTTGATCGTCACGAGCGCCTCGCGCGCGTCGTACTCGCCCGACAGCAGGGTGCGGACCTCCAGCGCGCCGATGTCGGAGCGCAGCGCGGCCAGCTCCTTGTCGGCCTCGGCCCGCGTGTCGTCGTCGGCCTCCTCGGCGGCCAGCTCGTACAGGACGGTCAGGTCGTCCATCCGGCGCGCCAGCCCGTCCACCCGGTTGAGCTCGCTCTGGAGGTGGGACAGCTTGCTGGTGACCTTCTGGGCCTGCTCGGGGTCGTCCCACAGGTCGGGGGCGGCCACCTGCTGCTCCAGCTCCTCGATCTGCTTGCGCATCCCGTCGAGGTCGAGGACGTCCTGGATGCTCCGGAGCGTGCCCGCGAGCTCGTTGATCTCTTCTGCCGGATCGATGACTGCCACGTCTCCCAAGGGTACGCGACCCTCGCGCGCCCGAATAACATGGCGAGGTGCGTGCATACGGTCGGCTGAAGGCGCTGGCGCTCGCCGGCGGGCTGCTGGCCGGTGCGGTCGCCTGTTCGAGCGGTCCGGCCGCGCCCGTGCCGGCCCTCACGGGCGCGGCGGTCACCTCCTCGGCGTCCGCCGCGCCGGCGCTGCCGCTGCCGGCCGTCACGCCCGCGCAGGCCGGCGAGGTGTTCTCCACGCTGACGGCCACCGACGACGCGCTCCGGGCCGCCGCGCCCAAGCTGCGCGACGGCACGCTGCGCGACGCGCTCGACCTCACCCGCGACGCCGAGGCCCAGCTCACCATCGCCGCCTACCAGTCCACCGACTACCATCCGCGGCGCTACGAGTGGGGCTCACCCGTCCTGTACGTGCCACGCTTCCCGGCCGACGAGTCGTCGCCGTGGTTCACGGCGCTGGTGACCCGCGACGGCCACCCGACCCTGGTGACCTTCACCAAGGGCGCCGAGTGGCAGATCAGCGCGGTGACCCGGCTGCTCGACGGGCAGGACCCGCCGCCGGTCCAGCTCGACCCCGAGGGCTACGCGACGGCGCTGGCCCTGGGCGACAAGAGCGTCACCATCAGCCCGCAGTACATGGGCCCGCTGCACGCGACCGTGGCCGAGGCGGGCGCCACCGGCGTGACGGCCGGTCTGATCGCGCCCGGCCCCTACACCACCGACCTCGCCGAGGAGATCAGCCGGGAGCGCGTGCAGGCCAAGGGCACCGACGGACTGAGCTACGACTCGATCTTCAGCGGCAACGACTACCCGGTCTACGCGCTGCGCACCCGCGACGGCGGCGCGCTGATCCAGTACTCCCTGTCTCGCAACACGACCACGACGATGCGGACCGACGAGAAGGGCCCCGGCATCCCGGTGCCCGGCAACGCCGAGTGGGCGATCGACACCAAGACGGTCCGGCGCACGCTGAAGCTGACCGAGACCCACCAGTACGCCACGGTCGTCCCCCCGGCGTCGGCTCCGGCCGCGGCCCGGGTCATCGCCCATGAGGGCTCACTCACCCGCGCCTCCGGCGAGTGAGCCGGGGCGGGCAGGGCGGTACGGCCCGCCCGCGGCGGGACGGGCCGTACCGGTGAGTCAGGACTCGGCGTGCGGGAGGTTGCTGGTGGCGACCAGCGTGCGGACGGCGCGCAGCGCGACCGAGAGCGTGGCCAGGTCGAAGTTGTCACTCTCCCAGATCTCCGACAGCGTCTGCCTGGCGCGGCCGACGGCGGCCGAGTTGGCCTCCGTCCACAGGGCCAGCCGCTCCTCCGGCGACAGGCCCGGCGTGCTGTGCGCCAGGACGTCGCGGGTGAGGGAGGCGTGCGCGGCGTAGAGGTCATCGCGCAGCGCCGAGCGGGCCATCGCGTTCCACCGGTTGTCACGCGGCAGGGCGATGACGCGCTCCCGGAGCCGGGCGAGCTGGAGCCGGTCGGCCAGGTCGAAGTAGACCTCGGCCACCTCGTTGGCCGGCCGCTCCGTCACCGCCGAGACCTCCACCAGGTCGAACGTGGAGTAGGCCGGCACCATCGCCGCGACCCGCTCGGCGAGGTCCACGGGCACGTCCCGTGCCACGAAGGAGTCGCGGCGCTCCTCGAAGGCCGCCAGGTCGGGGCCGGTGAGCAGCTTGGGGATGTGCGCGAGCAGGCCGTTGACGCCCTTGAGGAAGAAGCCGGCCGAGCCCGCGAGGTCGAGCGGCGGGCGGCGGTTGGTGAGCAGCCAGCGGGTGCCGCGCTCGGCCAGCTTGCGGGCCTCCAGCAGCATGGCGATCTGCGTGCTCGTGTCGACGACGTTGTCCAGCGCCTCCACCTGGCGGTAGAAGCTGGGCAGGTCGAAGACCTCGCGGGCGACCAGGTAGGCGCGCACGATGTCGGGCGTCGAGGCGCCGGTCTCCTCCGCGAAGCGGTACATGAACGTGGTGCCCATGGAGTTGACCAGCTCGTTCACCACGCAGGTCGTGATGATCTCGCGGCGCAGCGGGTGGGCGTCCATGTACTCCCGGAACCGCTCGCGCAGCGCCGAGGGGAAGTACGACACGAGCCAGGACGCGAGGTAGGGGTCGTCGGGCAGGTCGGAGGCGAGCAGCTCGGCGTCCACCACCAGCTTGGTGTAGGCGAGCAGCACCGAGAACTCGGGCGCGGTGAGCCCGAGCCGCGCCTGGCGGCGCTCGGCCAGCGTCTTGTCCGACGGCAGGAACTCCAGCTCCCGGTTGACCAGCCCTTCGCGTTCGAGCCGCCGCAGGTAGCGGGCGTGGATGTGGAGCATCTCCACGGCCTGGGAGCGGGCGGCGGCGAGCACCACGTTCTGCGCGTGGTTGTCGCGCAGGACGAGGTGCGCGACCTCGTCGGTCATCGAGGTGAAGACCTCGTTGCGCTGCGTGTCGGTGAGCTTGCCGTCGCGGACGACCTGGTCCAGCAGGATCTTGATGTTCACCTCGTGGTCGGAGGTGTCGACGCCCGCGGAGTTGTCGATGAAGTCGGTGTTGACCAGGCCGCCGTTGAGCGCGAACTCGATGCGGGCGAGCTGGGTGAAGCCGAGGTTGCCGCCCTCGCCGATGACCTTGCAGCGCAGGTCGGCGGCGTCGACGCGGAGCGGGTCGTTGGCCTTGTCGCCGACGTCGGCGTTGGACTCGGCGCTCGCCTTGACGTAGGTGCCGATGCCGCCGTTCCACAGCAGGTCGACCGGGGCCTTGAGGATGGCGCTGATCAGGTCGTTGGGCGCCAGGGAGTTGACGCCGGAGGGCAGGGCGAGCGCCTCGCGCATCTGCGGGGTGATGGAGATCGACTTGGCGGTGCGCGGGAAGACGCCGCCGCCGGGCGAGATCAGCTCGGGCGCGTAGTCGGCCCACGAGCTGCGGGGCAGCTCGAACAGGCGCTGCCGCTCGGCGAAGGAGGCGGCGGCGTCGGGCGTGGGGTCGATGAAGATGTGGCGGTGGTCGAACGCGGCGACCAGGCGGATGTGCCGTGACAGCAGCATGCCGTTGCCGAACACGTCCCCGGACATGTCGCCGACGCCCGCCACGGTGAAGTCGGTGCTCTGGACGTCCACGCCCATGGTGCGGAAGTGGTACTTGACCGACTCCCAGGCGCCGCGGGCGGTGATGCCCATGACCTTGTGGTCGTAGCCGATGGAGCCGCCGGAGGCGAAGGCGTCGCCCAGCCAGAAGCCGTACTCCTTGGCCACGCCGTTGGCGATGTCGGAGAACGTCGCGGTGCCCTTGTCGGCGGCCACGACCAGGTAGGGGTCGTCGCCGTCGTGCCGGACGACGTCGGCGGGCGGCACGACCTTGCCGTCGACGAGGTTGTCGGTGACGTCGAGCAGGCCGGAGATGAAGGTCCGGTAGCAGGCCACGCCCTCGGCCAGCACCTCCTCGCGGGAGCCGGACGCGGGCGGCCGCTTGACGACGAACCCGCCCTTGGAGCCGGTCGGCACGATGACGGTGTTCTTCACCATCTGCGCCTTGACCAGGCCGAGGACCTCGGTCCGGAAGTCCTCCATCCGGTCCGACCAGCGCAGGCCGCCCCGGGCCACCTTGCCGAATCGCAGGTGGACGCCCTCGACGCGCGGCGAGTACACGAAGATCTCGTACTTGGGCCGCGGCAGCGGCAGCGCGCTGATCGCCTGCGAGTCGAACTTCAGCGAGATGTACGGCTTGCGGCGCCCGTCGACCGTCTGGAAGTAGTTGGTGCGCAGCGTCGCCCGCATCATCTCCAGGTACGCCCGCAGGATCCGGTCCTCGTCGAGCGAGGCGACCTCGTCGAGCGCGCCCAGGATCTCCTCCTCCAGGGCGCCGGCCAGGTCGGCGCGCGCGTCCTCGGAGCGCCGCGGGTCGAGCCGGGCCTCGAACAGCCGCACCAGCAGGCGCGACAGCCGGACGTTGCCGGTCAGCACCCGCTCCATGTACCGCTCGGAGTAGGCGCTGCCCGCCTGGCGCAGGTACTTGGCGTAGACCCGCAGGATCTCGACCTGCTCCCAGGTCAGGCCGGCGCGCAGGATCAGCGCGTTGAAGTTGTCGGCCTGGATCCGGCCGCTCCACAGCGCGACCAGGCCGTCCTCGAACAGGCGCTTGACGTCGTCGCCGGCGGCCTCCTCCGAGGCGGTGAAGCGCAGGCCGAAGTCGTAGATCCAGCAGTTGCGGACGTCCTCGCCCGGCCCTCCGGAGTTCTCCTCCAGGGTGACGCCGGTGGCGGAGTCGGGGACGGCCGTCCGGTACGTGTCGATCTCGTACGGGCGCTCGTCCACGACCTCGACGCCGAGCCGCTGGATGAGCGGCAGCGCCTTGGACAGCGAGATGGGGCGGCCGACCTTGTAGATCTTCAGCCGCCGCTCGCCCTCCTCGGCGTCGTCCGGCACGTACAGGTCGATGTCGATGGCGTCGTCGTGGCCGGCAGCCAGCCGCTCCAGCCGGCGCACGTCGGCGACGGCCGTCTCGGGCGAGAAGTCCGCTTTGTACCCCTCGGGGAACGCCTGCTGGTAGCGCCTGACCAGGCGGGGCGCCTCCTCCTCGGAGGACGTCTCGGTCAGCGCCACGGCCAGGTCGTCGGGCCAGGAGCGGGTGATCGCGGCCAGCCGCGCCTCCAGCTCCTCGACGTCCACCTCGGGCTGCGGCAGTTGCTTGCCCCGCTCGCCGCGCACGACGACGTGCAGCCGGGCCAGCGCGGACTCGCCGATCATCGCGCTGTAGTCGAGCGACCTGCCGCCGAGCGCCTTCAGCAGCACCTCCTGCATCTTCAGCCGCACCTGCGTGGTGTAGCGGTCGCGCGGCAGGTAGATGAGGCAGGAGATGTAGCGGCCGTAGTCGTCGCGGCGCAGGAACAGCTTGACCTGCTTGCGCTCGCGCAGCCGCAGCACGCCCAGCGCGATCGGCAGGAGCTGGTCGATCGAGGTCTGGAACAGCTCGTCGCGCGGGAACGTCTCCAGGATCTCGATGAGGTCCTTGCCGTCGTGGCTGTCGGCGGTGAACCCGGCGCGCTCCAGGACCGCGCCCAGCTTGCGGCGCAGGACCGGTATCCGGGAGATCGACTCGTTGTACGCCACGTGGGTGAACAGGCCGAGGAAGCGGCGCTCGCCGATGACCTCGCCCTCGGGCGAGAACAGCTTCACCCCGATGTAGTCGAGGTAGGCGGCCCGGTGGACGGTGGCGCGGGAGTTGGCCTTGGTGATGATGAGGAGCTGCTTCTCGCGGGCCTTCGCGCGCACCTCGGGCGGCAGCACCGAGAAGCTGGTGGAGCCGATCTTGTCGTCGCGCAGGATGCCGAACGCCGTGCCGGGCAGCGCGCGCAGCGCGTCGCCCTCGTCGGTGCTCTCCAGGCGGTACTCGCGGTAGCCGAGGAATGTGAAGTGCCCGTCGGCGAGCCAGCGCAGCAGGTCGAGACTGTCCTCGACCTCGGCCGGCTCCAGCGGCGGCGGGTTCATCGACAGGTCCTCGGCGGTCTGCACGGCCAGGGCCCGCATCCTCGAGAAGTCCTCGACCGCGTGCCGGACGTCGGCCAGCACCCGCTGGAGGTCGTCCTCCAGCCGCTTGAGCGCCTCGGGGTCGGCCTGCCGGTCGATCTCCAGGTGCATCCACGACTCGACCATGAGCTGGCCGGTGACGTCCTCCTGGCCGCGGCCGAGCATGCGGCCCGTCATGTCGCGGCGCACCCTCATCTGGGGGTGGACGAGCAGGTGGATGCCGATGTCGTGCCGGTCGAGCTCCATCGTGACGGAGTCGACCAGGAACGGCATGTCGTCGGTGACCACCTCCACCACCGAGCGGCCGGGGTCCCAGCCGTGCTCGGCCACCGTGGGGGTGTAGACCCGGACCGTCGCGCGGCCCTGCGGACGCACCGCGGCCAGCCGTCGCTGGGACATGGCCGGGCCGTACACCTCGACGGGACCGCGGTCGAGCAGGTCCTCCGGCGCCACGTGCCGGTAGTACACCCGCAGCAGGGCCAGTGCCTCCTCGGGACTCATGTGGTCGCTCACGGCCGCGTACCTCTGCGCGGCTCGCTGGAGCAACTCGTCCTTGGCCTCGTCGAGCTTGGCCTCGTCGAGCGGCATGTCGCTCTCACTCCTTTGTGAGGGTTTGCCATACATGTTCATAGCCAGGCCTCTGGTTCCCACGGAGGCGGGAAGTAGTACGCGCGCGTCATCGCCCGCGAACGGCGAGGGCCCTTCGGACCGCCCGTGCCCGGACCTTCTGTGTCCGGCACGGCGCCGGTCCGCATGCGGGGGCCGCCGCGGTGAAGCGGCAGGCCACGCTGGGAAAAGGCGGTGCCACCAGCATCCCACAAGGCGGGCGCGCCCGCCTTGGAGAAGGGACTGACGTGACGACGCGACGGAGCGCCGCGAGATGGCGGGCCGCCTTCTTCGCCGGCCCATCCGTACGGGAGGATGAGCGCAGCCGTTACGGGCCCCACCGAACACCTCCCCCAGATCGCCCGGCCTTTGGGCGGCCGGACGCATGCCTTGCCGTACCGATATCACCCGAAAAGGGCGAAGACGTCAACGTGACATCGACATGGGGGGATCGTCTTCGGAGGCGGAGGAGTGGTGCTTCAACTCGTCGAGCTGGTCGGGGAGCGTGGCCAGCTCCTTGAGCTCCTCCTGGCACGACGCGCACGCGTCGAGGTGACGCTCGAACGCCTCCAGCTCCTCTTCGTCGAGGACGCCAAGGACGTAAGCGGCCACCTCTTCGTGCATCAGCCGGCTACCCCCTTGTCCCGCAGAAGCTCGCGCAGCGCGCGGATCCCGTAATACAGCCTTGACTTCACCGTACCCGGTGGGATCCCCAGTATCTCCGCCGCCTCACTTATCGTACGGTCCCGGAGATACGTCTGCTCAATGACTTCGCGGTGTTCCTCCGACAGGCTTCGCAGCGCGTCGGCGACGACGATCGCCGACAACGCCCGCTCGGACCCGTCGGGGACCGCCAACATGTCGACTTCGGGGGGTTCGACCTCATGGGGCCGGACGCTCTTGCGCCGGCGACCGTCGATCACGATGCGGCGGGCCACGGTCAGCAGCCACGCCCATATGAGACTCGGTTCCCATTGCAGTCTTGCCGAGTTACGCCAGGCCCGGACGAGCGTCTCCTGTACGACGTCCTCGGCCCATTGAAGATCGTTGCCGGTCGACTTGCGTATGTGGCGCAGCAGAGGGCCGCCGAACTCCTGGTAGAGCACCGCGATGCGATGCTCCGCCTCGGCATCCGCACTCTCGAACCTGCCGTCGAGGTGACTTAGCACGGGGCACATCTTTACACCTTCGTTATGCGTCCGGTAGCCACTCCGATAACTCCAGTCATTTCTAACTATTCGCCGGTATGAGTGAACCGGTCCTGGAGGCTCCGCGTACCTCCGGTCATGCACAGGCTTCTACGCGGTGAGGTCCTCATGTTCGGCGGCTTCGCCGTGGCCGCGGTGGCGACGATTTTCCTGGTCATGCCATCGTCGGCCGCGCCCGTGTCCGCCGAGTGGACGGTGCTGCCCTCCGGCCCGCTGGGGCCGGCCGACCGCGACCTCCTGGTCAAGGTACGGCAGGCGGGGCTCTGGGAGATACCCGTCGGACGGTACGCGCAGGAACGCGCGGGGTCCGATCGGGTCAAGGACGTCGGCATGCATCTGGTGGAGGACCACACCAAGCTCGACGTGGCCACCCGCCAGCTCGCGGCCAAGCTGGGCGTGCCGCTGCCCGACCAGCCCAACCCCGACCAGCAGAGCTGGATGGCTCAACTGGCGGCCGAGAACGGCCCCGCCTTCGACCGGGACTTCGCCAACCTGCTGCGCGCCGCGCACGGGAAGGTCTTCACCGTCGTCGCGGGCGTCCGGTCCGGGACCCGGAACGACGAGGTGCGCAAGTTCGCCCAGCAGGCGGTGAACGTGGTCATGAAGCACATGACCCTGCTGGAGTCCACCGGTCTGGTCGAGTTCGCCGACCTGCCCGAGCCCCCGACCCCCTCGGCCAGTCCACCCGCCCCCGCGGCGGTCGAAACAAGGAGACAACCATGAGTAGATCGAGACGCATGGCCGCGGCCATGTCCGCCCTGGCCATGGTGGCCGGCGGTCTGGTGTCCGCGGCCGTCTTCAGCGTCAGCCCGGCGCTCGCCGACCACTGCGACCCCGCAGAGCAGGGCCACCAGGAGCAGACGACGACGAGGGCCCAGCGCCAGGGGCAGCCCACGCAGGCGCCGGACGGCCAGGACCAGGACCAGCAGGACCAGGGCGACCAGGACCAAGGCCAGCAGGACCAAGGCGACCAGGACCAGAACCAGCAGGACCAAGGCCAGGACCAGGGCCAGGATCAGAACAACCAGAACCAGCAGAACACGAACCAGCGCAACAACAACCAGCAGCAGAACACCGACCAGCAGGGCGACGGCGGCGGGGCGCTCTCCCCGGCGCCCGACCCGAACGGCCAGGACCAGAACGACCAGCAGGCGGCCCAGCCCAGCCAGTCGGCGAACAACCTGTTCCGCCGGCGCGGCAGGGGCAACCAGCAGCAGCCGACCCGGCAGCCCACCGCCACGCCGTCCCCCACGGCCACCGGCGGCGGCGAGGCCGAGTGCGCCGACCTGGGCCCGTTCCTGACCGACTTCGTCGACATCCGCCAGGTCCAGCAGACCTCGATCGACCCGCCGCGTGGCGGCCGGGGCAGTTCGCGCGGCACGTTCGTCTCCGCGTGCGGCACCAACCGCAACGGGCACAACAACCCGGACAACTTCATCGTCGCGCCGGGCGTGTCGAACGGCGCCCACCACCTGCACGACTACGTGGGCAACCTGTCCACGAACGGGTTCTCGACCGACCAGAGCCTCTCGGCGGCGGGAACGACGTGCCGGTTCGGCGACAAGTCGACGTACTTCTGGCCGGTGCTCCGCGACCGCAAGGTGGACGTGAACGTCAACGACCCGGACGGCAACGTCGGCCAGGTGCTGCGTGCCCGCTCGGTGACGCTCCAGTTCCGCGGCAACGCGACCTCCCGGGTGACGGCCATGCCGCGGTTCCTGCGGCTGATCACCGGTGACGCCAAGGCGGCCACGAACGGCGGGGCCAACGCCCGCGCGGCATGGAGCTGCACCGGCTTCCAGAACCGAATCACCACGAAATATCCGCTTTGCCCGCGGGGTAGTCAGGTGCTGCGTATTCTGGACTTCCCGAGTTGCTGGGACGGGCAGAACACCGACAGCGCCAACCACCGCACGCACGTGGTCTTCCCTGACCAGAGCGGTGCCTGCCCCGGAGGTACGAAGGCTGTTCCGCAGCTGCGGATGACCCTCTCCTACAGCGTTCCGCAGGGTCCCTCGTTCGCCGTGGACGCCTTCCCCGAACAGCAGCACAACCCCATCACCGACCACGCGGACTTCGCCAACGTCATGCCCGACCGGCTGATGTCCTTCGTGGTCGACTGCATCAACCGGGGCCGCCGCTGCTGACCTGATCACGCGCCATCCACCGGGTCGCCCGCCGGCCCCGCCCACCCGACACCACCCTCCCGCCGTACCGCGCACGAGCCCGCCTCCCCGGGCCGGGCGCGACGGCAAGCCGGAGCGGCGGTCACGGGCCGGCGGGCACCGGACGGGCGATCTGGGTGGGCGGCGAAAGATCAGGACGGCCCGGACCCTCCCGAGGCGCACCCTCAACTGACCTTGGAGGGAAAGAATGCTCCACAGACGACACCCTCGGCACGCACCGGCCAAGCTGGACACCAGGAACGTCCGGCTCGGCCTGAGCGCGGCCATCATGGCGCTGGCCCTGTCGGTCTTCGCCCTGACCAGGACCGACCGCGGCATGTCCGTGTTCGGTCAGGGGGTGAGCTTCCTCGAGTTCTACGCCGGGGTCTTCGCCCTGGTGCTGCTGACCGCCACCGTCGGGCTCGGCCTGCTCACGACCGAGCGCGTCTTCCTCTCCCCGTCGAACCGCGTCAGGGCCCAGCTCGCACACCGGGCCACCGCCGCGATCGGCATGGGTTACATGTTCACCCACATCGGTCTCATGGTCAGCCTCGGCCACGTCCCGCCGGCCGCGGCCGTGATCCCCGTGGCCGGTGTCTGGGTGGGCTTCGGCGCCCTCGCCTCCAACCTCATGATCGCGGTCGTGGTGACGGGCGTCATCCGGGGACGCTTCGCGGTGACGGGCAAGCCGTGGATGTGGCGGACGATGCACGGCGGCGCCTACCTGGCCTGGCCGGTGGCCATCCTGCACGGGCTGACCGCCGGCCGCAACGCCGCGGCCTGGGTCACCTGGTCGTACTCGGCCTGCCTGGCGGCGGTCGGGTCAGCACTGCTCGTCCGGGTGCTGGCCACGGTCCTGCGCCCGGCGGTACGGCCTGAGCTCGTGCCCACGCCCGCGGTCTCCGACGCGCCCGCGGCTCGCCGCCCGAAGGAGGTCGACGCCCCGGTCAGCCTGGCCGCCGCACGGCGGAAGTACAGGGAGGCGGGATGATCCCGCCCCGCGCCTCCCAGGAGACCCCCGCTCCCACGGGACTCCGCAGCTCGCAGGAGACCCCCGCTCCCACGGGACTCCCCGTCTTTCAGGAGACCCCCGCTCCCGGGGACCTCCGCATCACCAAGGAGATCCCTCTCCTCGCCCCCCAGGAGACGACCATCCAGGAGACGTCGTGATCCCGCACCGAGCACCGGATGTGCTGCGGCTGGGCCCCGCCCGGCTGACCGCCGGGCTGGACCACACCAGGCGGCTCGACCTGCCGGCGCACCGCACGCTGCACGGCGAGCCCACCCCCCGCGACGTGGAGACCCTCATCGCGGAGGTGAACGAGGTCGACATGCGCGGCCGGGGCGGCGCCGCCTTCCCCTTCGGCCGCAAGCTGCGCGCCGTCGCCGACGCCGCCGGCTCCCGCGAGAGCGTGGTGCTGGTCAACGGCGCCGAGGGCGAGCCGGCCAGCTCGAAGGACGCGATGCTGCTCATCCGCGCCCCCCATCTCGTCCTCGACGGCGCCGTGCTGGCAGCCGAGGCGCTGAACGCCCGCGAGGTGATCGTCGCCACCGCCCGCGGCGAGGTGGCCGAGTCCTCCATCGCCGCCGCCGTGGCCGAGCGGCGCGCCGCCAAGGTCGCGGGCGCGACCGAGAGCCACATCCCGATCCGCGTGGTCGGGATCGAGGAGCGGTTCATCTCCGGCGAGGGTGGGGCACTCGTCCGCGCCGTGAACGGCCTGGAGGGCATCCCGCCGGGCCGCAAGAAGCGGGCCGCGACGAGCGGCGTGGACGGCCTGCCGACCCTGCTGTCCAACACCGAGACCTTCGCCCAGCTCGCCCTGCTCGCCGAGCTGGGCCCCGAGAAGTACGCCGAGGTGGGCACCAGCAAGGAGCCCGGGACCGTGCTGCTCACGGTCAGCGGCGGCGCCGCGACCAACGTGGTCATCGAGGCGCAGACGGGCACGCTGCTGGCCGACGTGCTCGACCTGTGCGACGCCGAGCCGGGCGAGGGCGTGCTGATGGGCGGCTACCACGGCGCCTTCCTGACGCCCCAGGCGGCCGTGTCGGCGGTCATCTCCCGCGAGGGCATGAAGCAGGCCGGCGCCGACCTCGGCGCGGGGATCATCGTGCCGCTGGGCGAGGCGACCTGCCCGCTGGGCGAGGCGGCCCGGGTGGCCGCCTACCTGGCCGCGCAGTCGGCCGGCCAGTGCGGCCCGTGCCGGCTGGGCCTGCCGGACGTCGCCCGGCAGCTCCTCGCGCTGGCGGACGGGACCGGCTCGACCGACGCCGTGCGCAGGGCGGTGCGGGCCGTCGAGCGGCGGGGCGCGTGCTTCCACCCGGACGGCACGGCCAAGTTCGTGCTGTCGGCGCTGGACGCGTTCGAGAGCGACATCGCGCTGCACCTGGAGTTCGGCTCGTGCGGCCGGCCGGTGCTCGGCGTGCTGCCGCTGCCGGAGCAGGAGGTCGAGCCGGAGTATCGGCTGGACGTGGACTGGACCCGCTGCCAGGGGCACGGGCTGTGCGCGCACCTCCTGCCGGAGTTCGTGGAGCTGGACGAGTACGGCTTCCCGTCGTTCAGGACCGTGCCGGGCTGGATGGCGAAGGAGGCGCGCCGCGCGGTCGACATGTGCCCCGCGCTGGCGCTGCGCCTGTCCGAGTCGTCGATGGCGCGCACGGGCTGAGCGGCCCGCGGGCCCGCCGGGAGGGGCTCCGGCGGGCCCGCGGGCTCCCTTCGTGGGCCCGGGACGAGCGGCTCCACCGCGGGGACACCAGATCGTGGTGAACCCGCACGTCCACGGCGGCATCTCACCGGATGTACTGACGATGACCGCTTGGAGCTGACCATGGACCGCCGCCACTTCCTTCGCGCCGCGGCGCTCGCCCCTGTGCTGGCCCCCGGGCTGGCTCCCGTGCTCTCCACCGGGCACACCCGGGCGCCGGACTGGGCGAAGCTGCGGCGCGGCCTGTCGGGCACGCTGGTGCTGCCCGGCGACTCCGGCTACGGCTCGGCCCGCCGTCTGTTCAACCCGGTCTTCGACCGGATCAGGCCGCGCGGCGTCGCCTACTGCGCGAGCCCGGCCGACGTCGGGCGCTGCCTGGCGTTCGTCCGCGCGAACGGGCTGCCGGTCACCGCCCGCTCCGGCGGCCACTCCTACGCGGGCTGGTCCACCGGCACCGGCCTGGTCGTGGACGTCTCCCGGATGAACAAGGTGAGCTACGCGGGCGGCCGGGCGACGGTCGGGGCCGGGGCCAAGCTGATCGACGTGTACTCCACGCTGGCGCGGCACAAGGTGGGCGTCCCGGCGGGCACCTGCCCCACGGTCGGGGTGGGCGGGCTCGCGCTGGGCGGCGGCATCGGCGTGCTGTCCAGGAAGTACGGCCTGACCTGCGACACGCTGGAGTCCGTGCGGATCGTGACGGCCGACGGCCGGGTGCTGGACTGCGACGAGCGCAACCACCCCGACCTGTTCTGGGCGTGCCGGGGCGGTGGCGGCGGCAACTTCGGCGTCGCCGTGTCGTTCACGTTCCGCACCCACGCGACGCGCGACCTGACCGTGTTCTTCCTGCGCTGGACCTGGGCGAAGGCGGCCGCCGCGCTGGCGGCCTGGCAGGAGTGGGCGCCCGCCGCGCCCGACGAGCTGTGGTCCACGCTGCACCTCACGCGCGACCCGGGCGGGCCGGAGGTGCGGATCACCGGGATTCACCTGGGCGGCAAGGCCGAGCTGGACCGGCTGCTCGCCCCCGTCGTGGCCAGGATCGGCCGCCCGGCGTCGCGCACCGTCTACCGGACGTCGTACCTCCAGGCGATGAAGGTGATGGGCGGGTGCTCGTCGCTGACCGTGGACCAGTGCCACCCCTCGCCGCACGGGCGGCTGGGCCGGGCCGCCTTCGCCGCCAAGTCGCACCTGGCCTACCGGCCGCTCACCCCCGACGGGGTGCGGACGCTGGTGGCCGAGGTGAGCCGCCCCGGGCCGCACTCGGTGCTGATCGACGCCATGGGCGGCGCCGTCGCCCGGGTACGGCCCGACGCGACGGCCTTCCCCCACCGGGCGGCGCTGTACACGGTGCAGTACTACCAGGAGGGCAACGACCGCGCCTGGCTGCGCCGGATCCAGAGCGCCATGGCCCCGCACTTCGGCGAGCACGCCTACGTCAACTACATCGACCCGGACCTGAAGGACTGGCGTACCGCCTACTACGGGGCGAACGCCGCCCGCCTGGCCCAGGTCAAGGCCGCCTACGACCCGTCACGCCTGTTCCGGCTCCCCCAGGGGGTCTAGTCTGAAGTGCTCCAGGACCTCCGGGTTGGCCATGGCGTCGGGGTTGGCGGCCTGCTCGACGGGGGTGCCGAGGAGGATCCGGCGGACCGGCACCTCCAGCTTCTTGCCCGACAGGGTGCGCGGGATCCCGGGGACCGCCCGGATCTCGTTGGGCACGTGCCGGGGCGACAGCTCGTCGCGCAGCGCCACGCACAGGGCGCGCGTCAGCTCGTCGGTCAGCTCGGCCCCCTCGGCCAGGGTCACGTACAGGAGCAGCCTGCCCTCCTGGCCGAGCACGCCGGTGTCGATGACCAGGCTGTCGGCGATGTCCTCGAACCGCTCGACCACCCGGTAGAACTCGCTGGTGCCCATCCGGACGCCGCCCCGGTTGAGGGTGGAGTCGGAGCGGCCGTAGATGACGCAGCTCCCGTCGTCGTTGAGCTTGATCCAGTCGCCGTGCCGCCAGACGCCGGGGTAGACGTCGAAGTAGCTCTCGCGGTAGCGCTCCCCCTCGGGGTCGTTCCAGAACATGACCGGCATCGACGGCATCGGCCGGGTGAGCACCAGCTCCCCCACCTCGCCGACGACCGGCCGGCCCTCGGGGTCGTAGGCGTCCACGGCGGCGCCCAGCGAGCGGCACGGGATGACGCCCGCCCGGATGGGGTGCAGCACGGTGGCGCCGACGAAGCCGGTGCACACGTCCGTGCCGCCCGAGAACGAGCCGATCGGCACGCCCGGCAGCTCCTCGTGCACCCAGGCGAAGCCCTCCGGCGGCAGCGGCGAGCCGGTCGAGCCGACGCCGCGCAGCCGCTCCAGCCCTTCGGGGTGGAGACCCGCCTTGAGGGAGGCCATGATGTACGGCGCGCCCACCCCGAAGTAGGTGACGCCCTCCGAGGCGGCGATCCGCCACAGGGTGGCGGATGAGGGATACGTGGCCGAGCCGTCGTACAGCACCGGGACGGCCCCCACCAGCAGGGCGCCGATGAGGTAGTTCCACATCATCCAGCCCGTGGTGGTGTACCAGAAGAACACGTCCCCCTCGCCGAGGTCCTGGTGGAAGGAGAGGGACTTCAGGTGCTCCAGCACCACGCCGCCGTGCCCGTGGACGATGGGCTTGGGCAGGCCGGTGGTGCCGCTGGAGTAGAGGATCCACAGCGGGTGGCCGAACGGCACCCGCTCGAACTCCAGCGGGCCGCTCTCCGAGCGCAGCCCCTCCCAGCCGATCACCTCGCCGTGCGGGAGGGACCGGGCCGGCCCGGGGGCGGGCTCGGCCTGCTGGGGCGGCAGGCCCTCGGCCGCCGCCGACAGGTACGGGATGTACACGGTGGCGCGCAGCGACGGCAGCGCGGCGGCGATCTCGTTCACCGCGGCCGAGCGGTCGTAGGCCTTGCCGTTGTAGCGGTAGCCGTCGACCGCGATCAGCACCTTGGGCTCGATCTGCTTGAACCGGTCGACGATGCTCGCCACCCCGAAGTCGGGCGAGCCGGCCGACCAGATCGCGCCGAGGGAGGCGGTGGCGAGGAAGGCGACGAGCGCCTGCGGGATGTTCGGCAGGTAGGCGGCGACGCGGTCGCCGCGGCCGACGCCGAGGCGCACCAGGCCGGCCCGGACGCGGGCGACCTCCTCGCGCAGCTCCTCGTGGCCGATCTCCTGGCGGGCGCCGTCCTCCGAGACGAACACCATGGCCGTGCCGCCGGAGTGGCGCAGCGCGTTCTCCGCGTAGTTGAGGCTGCTTCCGGTGAACCATTCGGCGCCCGGCATCGTCCCGGAGATGACGGGCCCGTCTCCACGCTCGCCGACGACCTCGAAGTGGTCCCAGATCGACGTCCAGAACTCCTCCGGACGCTCGACGGACCACCGCCATATGTCCTCGTAAGAGGCTCCTGCCCGGCCGAGCCACTCCAGGTACCGGGTGAGCTTGGCCTGCTTGACGATCTCTTCGGTCGGCTCCCAGAGAAGTGCCCCTTCAACAACCATGTGCCCCATCCTGTCGCCCGTGTGGCCGGAAGTCATACCCGATCCGCCACACAACTAGCTAGCGCCTCAGGTGGTCCACCGCCATACGCGCGACGGTGCCGATCACGGCGTCGGCGCGCGGCTGGTTGACCGCGGGGCTGAAGGAGCGGGTGAAGACGGCCACCGCGTACCGGCCCCCGTCGGGGTACTCGACCACGCCCGCCTCGCTGCGCAGCGTCGGCATCGTGCCGGTCTTGCCGCTGACGTCCACGTCGTCGTACGGGAAGCCGGAGGCCAGCCGGTGCGGCCACACCTGCTTGTTGAGCACGGCCCGCATCCAGGCGCAGGAGGAGGGAGAGGCGGCCTCGTCGCGCCAGATGAGCCCGAACAGCGCGGCCGTCTCGCGCGGCGTGCTGCAATTGGTGCGCCGCGGGTCGAGCACGCGCAGCCGGTCGATCTCCTCCAGTTCGAGGTACGGCCAGGCGTGGCCGGCGTCCTCGGCCATGCTCGCGTAGAGGTCGGCCGCCTTCTGCCGGACCTGAGTGCCCGTCAGCCCGAACCCGGCCAGCATGGCGTTGACCGCCTCGAACCCCACCCAGGCCGACAACACGTCCGCGGCGGTGTTGTCGCTGACCGCGATCATCAGGTAGGCGAGGTCCCGCAGCGACATCGTGACGTCGTCCAGCATGGCCGACACCCCCGTGGGGCCGAAGACCCGCTCGTCCGCCCGCACGGTCACCGGCGCGGCCGGGTCGAGCACCCCGGCGTCGGCCTGCCGGCAGAAGGCGACCAGCAGCGGCACCTTGAACACCGACGCCGTCGGCACCGGGTCGTCGGAGCCGTGCCCCACCTGCCTGCCGGTGTCGATGTCGGTCGCGTGCATCCAGCCGGTGACGCCCGCCGCGCGGAACACGTCGCCGAAGTCCGGCCCGCTCATGCCAGCACTCCCGGCCGGCGGCTGACCCGCCGCACGGGCGCCGCGCCCTCGTCCACCATCCCGGCGCGCTCCTTCAGGGTTCGTACGGCCATCGCGGAGAACGCGGCGACCGCTTCGCTCTCGGCCCGCCAGGCTGTGGAGACCCGACCGGCGATCGGCGAGCCTAGCAGCGGGCGCCAGGCCAGCCCCGGCAGCTCCGCCCGCGGCCCGAACGCGACGGCCGCGCCGGCGAGCACCAGGCCCAGCCCGGCGCCCTCGTGGACCTGCGGCGGCACGTACCCGTGGCGGCGGCACTCGGCCAGCACCTCCGCGTGGACGCCCGGCTCGCCCTCGCGGGGCGGCATCAGCAGCTCGCGGCCGGCCAGGTCGGCCAGGTGCAGCTCGCCGCCCCGGGCCAGCGGGTCCTCCTCGGCCAGCAGCACGCCCTGCGGCTGCACCAGGGCCGGGCCGAACAGCAGGCCGGGCCCGGTGACGGGGTGACGCACGATGCCGACGTCGATGGCGCCCTCGGCCAGCGCGGCGACCTGCTCGGCCGTCCAGATCTCGGCGGGCGCGAGCCGTATCCCGGGGTGGCTCTCCCGGAAGCCGGCGACGAGCCCGGCGATCACGGCGGGCGCGAGGTCGGGCGGGACGCCGACGCGCAGCACGGCGCCCTGGCCGTGGCGGGCCAGCTCACGCAGCCGGTCGACCCGGGAGACGATCTCGCGGGCCTCGCCGAGCAGCAGCCGGCCGGGCTCGGTGAGCCGGACCTGCCGGGCGGAGCGGTCGAACAGCCGCACGCCGAGCTCCTCCTCCAGGCGCTTGATCCGCTGGCTGAGCGGCGGCTGTGCCATGCCGAGCCGGATCGCGGCGTTGCCGAAGTGGAGTTCCTCCGCTACCACGATGAAGTAGCGAAGGTGCCGGACGAGGTCCATGAGCAGCAACTATATCGGGATTCATATGACTTCTTCGCCCATACCAGTATTGGACAGGGCGCAGGCCATTCTGGTCTTCTCGCCTCATGGCACCACCAACGGGGACAATCTACGCCCATCTCAGAGAGGAGGGCCCACGCCCGCGCAGGCGGCGCAGGTGGCGATGGGTCGCCGCGGCGCTGCTCGTCCCGGCCCTCGCGGCCGGCGGCACGCTCTGGGTCCTGCGCACGGAGGGCACGCCCGAGCAGACCGCCGACGACTACCTGGACGCGTGGACGGCGCAGAGCTACGCCACGATGCGCGAGCTCGTCGCCGACCCGCCCGCCGACTTCGAGCAGTGGCACCGGCGCTTCCTCACCGACCTCAAGGCCATGCACGCCTCCTTCTACCGCCCCATCCCGAACGGGGTCTTCGCCCAGACCGTGGGGGACGACGACACCGTGTCCTTCCAGGCCAAGATCCTGGGGGCGAGGGACTGGAACTACGACGGCAAGCTGAAGCTGGTCGAGCGCGACGGCAGGTGGAAGGTCGCCTGGACCCCGGCCACCCTCCACCACCGGCTCGTCGGGAAGGGCAGGTCGCTGCGGGCGGTCACCCGGCCGGGCGAGCCGGCGCACGTCCAAGCCGCCGACGGCCGGCGCATCGACACCCCGGACACGCCCGGCTCGGTGCAGCAGCTCGTCGAGGGTCTCAAGCAGACCTACCCGGACTGGTTCGCCCCCTACAAGGAGACCACGATCGAGCTGTACGAGGGGGACCGGCCGGTCGAGACGCTCGTCGCGGCCGGCGGCAAGGTGCCGCTGAAGACGACGATCGACCTGAAGGTGCACCGGGCGGGGGCCGCCGCGCTGGAGGGGGTGGACAAGCCCGCCTCGCTGGTGGCGCTGCGGCCCTCCACCGGCGAGATCCTGGCGGTGGTCAACAAGCCCGGCGGCTTCAACCGGGCGCTGCTCGGCAAGTACCCGCCCGGCTCGACGTTCAAGGTCGTCACCGCCTCCGCGCTGGTCGCGGACGGCGCGAAGCCCGACGCGCAGGTGAAATGCCCCGCCGAGCAGAACATCGGCGGCTTCCCCTTCCACAACGCCGGCTTCAAGGACTACGGCACCCTGCCCTTCCGCGACGCCTTCGCCCACTCGTGCAACACCACCTTCGGCGCGATGACGGTGGACCGGCTCGGCGCCGACCGGCTCGCCAAGGTGGCCGCCGACTTCGGGTTCGGCGCGGCGATCACGCCGGGCGTGCCGGCCGTGAAGGCGGAGTTCCCGGCGCCGAAGGACGACACGGACCTCGCCTCCGCCGCCATCGGGCAGGGCCGGGTGCTGGCCAGCCCGCTGAACATGGCCTCCGTCGCCGCGGCCGTCGCCGCCGGCGCCTGGTGGCCGCCCCGGCTGGTGCCGGAGGAACGGATGCCGGACCACACGCTCCGGCCCCGTCCCCTGGAGAAGAACGTGGTGCGGGCGCTGCGCGACCTCATGCCGGCCGTCGTGACCGACGGCACGGCGCACGACGTCAGCTTCCCGGAGGGCACCGCCGGCAAGACCGGCACGGCGGAGTACGGCTCGGGGAAGGAGCCGCCCGCGCACTCGTGGTTCGTCGGCTACCGCGGCGACCTGGCGTTCGCGGTGATCGTGGAGGGCGCCGGAGCGGGGTCGGCCGTCGCCGCCCCGGTCGCGGCCCGCTTCCTCAAGGCGCTCGCCTGAGCGTCAGGCCGGGGTGGTGACGCGGGCGACGGCGGCCACCACCTCGGCGGCGTCGGACAGGTCGGGCAGCACGATGTCGGCCCCGGCCTCGCGCAGCTCGGCCGTGGTCGAGCGGCCCGAGGCCACCGCGATCATCGCCGCTCCGCCGATCCGGGCGGCCTGGACGTCACGCGCCGAGTCGCCGATGACCACCGTGTTGGCGGCCGTGAACGGCGTGCCGAGCCGCTGCCTGGCCCGCCCCTGCGCGACCTGGAGCAGCGTCGCCTTCGGGTAGGCCTCCTCGCCGTAGCCGCCGATGTCGAAGTCGATGTGCTTGTCCAGGCCGAACGCCTTCAGCTTCAGGACAGCGTTGCTCTTGATCGTGCCGGTCAGCACGGACTGGACCACGCCGTCGAGCCGGGCCACGGCCTTGAGCGCGTCCTTGGCCCCGGGCATCGCCCTGCCCTCCTTCGGCAGCCGGCCGCGCCGGTCGGCGAAGGCCGTGGCCAGCGCCGCGAGGAACTTGGGCAGGTGGGCGTCCTCGGCCACGAAGCCGTTGACGGCGAGGGTCTCGAAGACGATCTCGGAGTCGGGGCGGCCCAGCGCCGGGGCGAGCTTGACGAGCGGGCGGCCGGTCACGGCGCGGAACGCCTCGGCGTAGGCGTCACGGGTGACGATGGCGACGTCGACCAGGGTCAGGTCGATGTTCCAGAGCACTAGGCGGTTGATGGCGGCCTCCTGGGGGGACCCTGCAAGGGTACGGCCGGGGAACCGCCGTGGCTCCCGAACGCGGCGGCCGTCAGATGTGGTCGAGAGCCTGGGCCAGGGTGTCGACGACCGGCAGGCCCGTGGCCTCCAGATCCGCCCGCGAGGTCATGCCGCCCGTGTAGAGGACTGCCCGCGCCCCCACGTGGCGGGCGGCGATGCCGTCGTCGACGCTGTCGCCGATCACCAGCACCTGGCCGGGCTCGACGTCGAGCGCCTCGATGTGGGCGGCCATGTGCTCGGCCTTCTCGCCGCCGGTGACCCCGACCAGCCCGTCCACCCGGGTGAAGTGGCCGGTGATGCCGAACGACTCGACGATCGGCACCAGGTGGGAGTGAGGGGCCATCGAGCACAGCGACTGCGTGCCCGTCCAGCTCGCCAGCGTGGCCAGCGCGCCCTCGGCCAGGCCGCAGGCCACGCTCAGCCGGAAATAGTGCTCGTGGAAGCCGGTGTCGAGCGTCTCCCACTCGCCCTCGGTCAGCGGCCGGCCCAGCAGCCGCTCGTAGGCCAGCCAGATGGGCCGGGTGTAGACGGCGCGGAAGCCGTCGGCCGTGAGGGGGGCCAGCTCGTAGGCCCTGAAGACCTCGTTAGTGGCGCCGACGACGGCGTCGATGTCGTGGAAGAGGGTGCCGTTCCAGTCCCAGATGATGTGCTTCGTCATGGCGGCTCCAGAGTAGCGGCCCCCAGCGACAAACCGGTGAACGGACCGGTGAACGGACCGCCGCGGCGCACGGGGCCGCGGCGGTTGTCCGTTCGGGCGGAGGTTACTTGCAGGCCTGGCCGGTCGCGCCGGAGCCGCGCTGGCCGCCCATGCCGCTGCCCCAGGCCACGCTGGCGCTGCCCCAGGCGCAGATGTTGTTGCCGTTGACCATGTTGCCCCAGTGACGGCCGCCGTTGCCCTTCTTGTACTGGAAGGTGTCCACGGCGCCCTTGGCGTTGCGGACGGTGATCGAACCGTAGCCGGCGGTGATCGTGTTGATCTCGATCCAGTTGGTCTTGCACCGGAACGAGTACATGAGCTTGATCGTGCCGATCTTGCCGTCGAGCCGGCTGTTGATGTTCGCGGTGCGGACGGCGCGGGCGGAGTTGCCGCATCCGGTCTGGTAGGGGTCCTTGTGGTCGTACCCACTGGCGGAGGCCGCCTGGGCGGGGGACGTCACGATCAGGGCCGTGGCCAGCGCGCCGACCGCGGTCACCACTGCTCGGAGCTTCACGGGAACCGACTCCTTCTGTCAGGGACAAGTCCGGCCTGTGATCCTAGCCACCCCGATCAAGAAAGGGTCAAGGCACTTTACCCGGTATTTAACATGCCCCTAATGATCGTCTTGGAGCAGGTGCGGGATCTCCTGCGTCGCGTACCACATGAGCTCGTGCGCCTCGGCGCCGTCCACGGTGAAGCGGGCGTCGTCGTCGCCCGCGTCGGAGGCGGGCAGCGCTTCGATGGCCGCCTCGACGTCGGGCACGGCGTACAGGTCGTCCACGTGCACCGCGGCGACCTTGGACATCGGCACCGGGCGGGTCAGCCGTACCGTGGCCCGCTCCTCCAGGTCGGCGCCGGCCTTCAGCGTGTCGTCGGGCACCTCGGCGGCCACCACCACCCGCCGTGGCACCCACGCGTGGCCGTCCTCGTCCTTCTCGGGCCGCGGCTCGTCGCCGGTCAGCGGCTCGTCCCCGGGCTTCACGGGCTCGGCGGGGCGGCCCGCGGCCAGCAGCCTCAGGGAGGCGCGGGCGGCCTCGGTGAGCGCGACGTATTCGAGCTCCTCGGTGTCGCCCGAGGCGTACCACTCGGTCAGCGCGGGCGTCACCGCGTAACCGGTCAGCGGAGCCGGGCCCAGCTCGCCCGCCTCGACCGCGCGGGCGAGGGCGGGCAGCGTGCACGGCAGGTAGACGCGCATCAGGAACCTTTCAGAGCGTGCGGAGGCACCGGTCGGCAGGGTGCGAGAGCACCATCATGCCGGTCGGAGGGGGATCTGGAGGAGCGACTCGAGGGACGCGATGGTCGTCCCGGGGTCGCGGTGGTGGATGCCGTGGATGCCGAGGGCGCGGGCCGCGGCGATGTTGGCCTCGATGTCGTCGATGAACACGCACGACTCGCCCGGCAGCGCCAGCAGGTCGAGGGCGTGCCGGAAGATGCGGGGCTCCGGCTTGCGCATGCCGACCTCGCCGGAGATCACGACCGCGTCGAAGAGCTCGTCCCAGTCGTCGCGCGGGTAGGTGTTGGACCACGAGTTGGACAGCAGGCACGTGCGCAGCCCGTGCCCCTTGACCGCGCGCAGCATGTCGTACATGGCCTCGTCGCGCTCGAAGCCGACGAACATCCGCTCCAGCAGGCCCTCCGCCTCCGGCGGCACCCCGTCGAGGGTCAGCAGCCGGGCGGCCAGGTCACGCTCGAAGACGGAGCCGTCCAGCTCGCCGCGCTCCAGCGCGTGGACGACCGTCTCCTCCTCCGCGTCGCCGTACGCCTGGCGCACCAGCTCGCTCATGACCGCGTGATAGTGGGCGTGGTCGATGCGGTCGGCCGCGATCCACTTCGCGATGGAGTCGGACATGCTGGTGGTCAGCACCCCGCCCCAGTCGATCAGAACACCCGCGACCACACCGCCTCCTCGCACCGCTCCGGCTCCAAGCCTAGAGCGTCACGCCGGGCGCCCTCGCGTGGCTACCCGCCCTCGCGGGCGACACGGGCGGCCAGGCGGCGGTGCTCCGCCGAGCGCAGGACGCCGGCCGCCTCGGCCGCCGAGGCCCGCGGCGCCGCGCGCAGGAAGCCACGGGCCTGCCGCAGGGTCAGCAGCCGCGTCACGGACTGGTCGAGCCGGGCGCGGCTGATCCGTCCCGACTTCACGGCGGACAGCACCGCGTCGTACGCCTTGGGCAGGTCGTTGGGCATGAGCAGCAGGTCGGCGCCGGCCAGCACGGCGCGCACGGCCACCTCGCCGTCGCCGTACTTCTTACGCACGCCCTCCATGTTGAGCGCGTCGGTGGAGATCACGCCCTTGAAGCCGAGCTTCTCCCGCAGCAGCCCGGTCAGGATGGGCCTGGACAGCGTCGCGGGGTCGCCCGACGGGTCGAGCTTCGGGAACACGATGTGCGCGCTCATCACCGCGTCCACCCCGGCCGCGATGGCCGCCCTGAACGGCGGCGCGTCGATCCGCTCCCACTGCGCGCGCGTGTGCTTGATCACCGGAAGCCCGGTGTGGCTGTCGACGTCGGTGTCGCCGTGGCCGGGGAAGTGCTTGGCGGTGGCGGCCACCCCGGCGTCGCCGAAGCCCTTGACCGCGGCCGAGACCATCGTGGCGACCTTCGCCGGCTCGTCGCCGTAGGCCCGCCGGCCGATGACGGGGTTGTCCGGGTTGACGTTGACGTCCGCGACGGGGGCGAAGTCCAGGTTGACGCCGACGGCGCGCAGCTCCGCGCCGGTCGCCTTGGCGACGGCCCGCGCCTGCGCCGGGTCCCGGGTGGCGCCCACGGTGGAGGCGCCCGGGAATCTCGTCATCAGCGCGCCCATCCGGGACACCAGGCCGTTCTCCTGGTCGGTGCCGATGATCAGCGGCACCCGCGGGGACGCGGCCTGCAGGCCGTTGGTGAGGGCGACGACCTGCGAGACGCTCTTGATGTTGGCGGGGAAGAGGATGACGCCGCCGAGGTGGTACCTGGCGATGACCTTGGCCGGGGTCTGGGCGCCGTACCTGGCCTGGTTCTCGCCGGACACCGTGCCGGCGGCCGTGCCGTACAGGACGGGCATGAAGAGCTGGCCGACCTTCTCCTCCACGCTCATCCGGGCCAGCACCCGGCGCACGTCGCCGCTCGCGGCGGGGACGCGGCTCGGCGCGGAGGCCCCGGACGTGCTCGCCGGGGTGTCCGCACCGGCCGTGGCCGTGGCCGTGGGAGAGGCGGGCGCGGCAGGTGTGGCGGCGGCGCGGGTGCCCGGTGCCGCCCCCGCCGTGCCGCCTCCCCCGCACGCCGTCAACGCGAACACGAGCAGCCCTGCCATGCCGATCCGTCCAGACATGCCTCCAACCGTATCCACGCCACGGCCCCCTCGGCGCCGCCCGCGGCTACCGGCCACCCGCGCGGAGCGGGCCCGACGCGCCACCGTGAGTCACCGGCCGCAGGTCACAGGCCGTCCGGTCACCAGGCCGTCCGGTCCTCAGGCCGTCCCGTCGCCAGGCCGTCCGGTCCTCAGGCCGTCCCGTCGCCAGGCCGTCCGGTCACCAGGCCGCCGGGTCCAGGCCGTCCGGTCACAGGCCGAGGGCGGTGAGGGCCGGAAGCTCGGCGCGGGCGGCGGTGCGGGCCTGAGCCGGGGTCGTGGCCGCGCGTGCCGCCTCGGCCGCCAGCCGGCACTGGTCCAGCGTGTGCTCCCCCAGCCCCGCCCGTACGGCCGGCAGCGCCGCCGCCCCCATCGACAGCGACGTGACCCCGAGCCCCACCAGCACGCAGGCCAGGGCCGGATCGGCCGCCGCCTCACCGCAGACGCCGCACGGCCGCCCCGCCCCCGACGCGCCGGCGGCGGTCAGGTGGACGAGGTCGAGCAGGGCGGGCTGCCAGGGGTCCTGGAGGTCGCCCAGCGTGCCGAGCTCCCGGTCCGCGGCGAAGGCGTACTGCGCGAGGTCGTTGGTGCCGATCGACAGGAAGTCCACCTCGGCGGCCAGGCTCGCGGCCCGCAGCGCCGCCGCCGGCACCTCGATCATCACCCCCGCCCGGGGCAGCCCCCTGGCCCGGCACGCCTCCGCGAACCACGCGGCCTCCTCGGCCGTGGCCACCATGGGCGCCATGACCTGGAGCTCGGCCGTCTCGGAGGCGGCGGCCCTGGCGAACGCCCCGAGCTGGACGTCCAGGACGTCCCCGAACCTGCGCAGCAGCCGCAGGCCGCGCTCCCCCAACGCCGGGTTCGGCTCCTCGGCGGGAGGCGGCAGGAAGGCCAGCGGCTTGTCGGCGCCGGCGTCGAGCGTGCGGGCCACCACCGTGCGGCCGGGGAAGGCCGCCAGCGCCGCCCGGTAGGCCCGCTCCTGCTCCTCGGCCGGCGGCGCCTGCCTCCTGCCCAGGAAGAGGAACTCGGTCCGGTAGAGACCCACGCCCTCCGCCCCGTGGCGCAGGGCGGCGTCGAGGTCGCCGGGGCCGCCGATGTTGGCCAGCAGCGGCACGGGGTGGCCGTCACGGGTCCTGCCGGCCTCGCCCGCCCGCTGCACGGCCGCCCGGCGGGCCCGGGCGGCGCCCGCGACCCTGGCCAGCTCCTCGCCGGTCGGGTCGGGCCGTACCTCGCCGGAGGTCCCGTCGACCAGGACGGTCGTGCCGGGCGGGATGGCGGTCGCGCCGGCGCAGCCGACGACGGCGGGCACGCCCATCGCGCGGGCGAGGATCGCGGTGTGGCTGGTCGGCCCGCCCTTCTCCGTGACGAACGCGGCGACGACGGCTCTCGACAGCAGCGCGGTGTCGGCGGGGGCGAGGTCGCGCGCGATCAGCACGTACGGCCGGGGCGCTCCGCCGGGCTCGGCGGGCGGGGCCGGCTCGCTGGGCAGGCCCGGCAGGGGGTGGCCGGTGAGCAGGGCGATCGCGCGGTCGCGGACGTCGTCGAGGTCCGCCACGCGCTCGCCCAGGTAGCCTCCGGCGCCCGCCAGCGCGGCCCGGTACTTCGCGAAGGCGGAGAAGATCGCCCGCGGCGCGGCGACCCCCTCGTCGACGAGCGCCTCCACCCCCACGGCCAGCCCGGGATCGGCGGCCATGAGCGCCTGCGCCCGCAGGATGTCGGCCCCCTCGCGCCCAGGGGCGTCGGGGTCGGCGTCCAGCCGGTCCGCGCGAGACTCCAGCTCGCCCGCCACCTGGTGGAGCGCCGCCAGGGCGCGCTCCTTCTCGGCGTCCGCGTCGCCCGTGTGGGCGGAGTCCTCGGGGGGTTCTGGTACGGACGCCGTCAGGATGTAAGCGGGCCCGTGTCCGGCGCCCGGGCTCACTCCTGCCCCCGCCAGACTCATGGCGATCCGGCGATCTTCGCGAGCTCGTCGAGGACGGCGTCGGCGCCGTCGCCCTCGGCCTTGATCACGACCGTCTCGTCCTGCTGCACGTCCAGCGCGAGGATCTGCAGGATGCTCTTGGCGTTGACCGGGTCTCGGCCCGGCTTGGCGATCGAGACGTCCATGGGCGCCTTGACCGCCGCCCGCACGAACGTGGCCGCCGGGCGGGCGTGCAGTCCCACCTCCGCCACCACGGTGACCTTGCGTTCAGGCATGAAAAACTCCTCCTCCTGTGCCGGTCCAGACCGTGCTGGACCTCGTACCATCATCGATGCCGGAATCGGCGCGAAGCCACGCGGGTCATCACCGCCCGGTCAGACCAGACGGGTCAGAGCCAACGGAACAACTCCTCCCCTACCCGGACGGTTCCCGCCGCGACGCCGCTGACCGAGCCGGCGTCCGCGTCGAGGGCGACGACCGGGCAGACCGGCGACCGCCCGCCCGCCTCGATCGCGGCCGGGTCCCAGGCCACGACGGGCTGCCCGGCGCTGACCCGGTCGCCCTCCGCCGCGAGGAGCTCGAACCCCTCGCCCTTGAGCTGCACCGTGTCGATGCCGAGATGTACCAGCACGCCTTTGCCGTCGTCCCCGACGATCACATAGGCATGCGGGTGCAGTTTCATGATTTTCCCCGATATGGGAGCCACGGCTTTGCCGGGCTCCCGCAGCGGGTCGATCGCCGCTCCGGGACCCACCATCCCCGCGGAGAACACCGGATCGGGCACGGCCGTCAGCTCCACCGCAGACCCCTGGACAGGGGCGAGAACAGTCGTCATGATCTCGCCCTCTAGCCGATGAGGTCCTCGATGTCGCTGGCGATCGTGTCGGCCTCCGGACCCACGACGACCTGGACCACGTTGCCCGCCGCCATCACGGCGTGGGCGCCCGCCGCCTTGAGGGCGGCTCGGTCGACCTTGGACGCGTCGCGCACCTCGGTCCGCAGCCGGGTGATGCAGGGCTCGATGTCGATGATGTTGCCGGCACCGCCGAGCCCGGCGATGATCGCGCTCGCATCCGCCGCCATCCGTCCTCCTCCTTACTGTCCGACCAAGGCTAGACGACCGTCCGTGACCTGCCGTCCCGCTCAGTCGGTCTGCGTCACCTTGTTGAGGCCGCGGGGGGCGTCGGGGTCGACGCCGAGCCGGCGGGCCAGGGCCTCGGTCAGGAGCTGACCGGGGACGATCAGCCCCATCGGCGCGACCCACTCCGGCAGGTCCGGGCCGTTGAGCGAGGCGGTTCCGGCCGCGGCGAGCGCCCGGCCGCCGCCGATCGTGAACGCGGGCGCGCCGGCCGCGACGACCCGCTCGGCCAGGGCGACGGTCCCGGCCAGCGTGGGGCTGTTCTCCGCGGCGAGGAGCAGCGCGGGGGTCTCGGCGTCCACGACCGCGATCGGCCCGTGCAGCAGGTCGGCGTACGACAGGCCCATGGCGTGCAGGTAGCACGCCTCCTTGAGCTTGAGCGCGGTCTCCAGGGCGGTGGAGAAGGCCAGGCCGCGGGCCGAGACGACCGCGCCGTGCTTGTCGGCCAGGCCCTCGACGACGGCGTCCAGGTCGCCCGGCGCGTCGATGAGCCGCTCGACGGCGTCCGGCACCCGCTGGAGGTCCTTCTCGTCCACATCGGCGCCGAGGCCGAGCGCGAGCACGGCCAGCGCGGCGAGCTGCGTGGTGTAGGTCTTGGTGGCCGGGACGGCCTTCTCCTCCCCGGCGAGTGTGCACAACGCCAGGTCGGCCGCCTGCGCGAGCGGGCTGTCCGGACCACCGTTGGTGATGCCGACGGTCTTCGCGCCGCAGTCGCTCGCCCAGGCCAGCGTCTCCACGATCTCCTCCGTACGGCCGGACTGGGAGATCGCCACGGCCAGCACGCCGTCCAGGTCCAGCCGGCGGCGGTACGTCGTCGCGATGGACGGCGCGGCGAGCGCGGCCAGCCTCCCCGCGCGCGACTCGATGAGGTAGCGGCCGTAGACTGCGGCGTTGTCCGACGTGCCGCGGGCGATGAACAGCAGCTGGCGGGTCCGCTCACCCAGCGCCCGCACCTCGCCGACCCGAGGGAGCAGCGAGTCGAGCGTGGCCCTCAGCGCCGCGGGTTGCTCGGCGATCTCGCTGCGCATCTTGCTGGTCATCTCACGCTCGCAATCGTTACCGTTCGGACTTGACCCTGTTTTGCGACATGTGGTCTAGTCCGGACTAGACCAGTACGAACCATAGCCCATTGCCCAGGTCAGATCGAGGGGAGATCCGTGGCCCGCATCGATCCGGACAGCCCGGTGCCCAAGTACTTCCAGCTGCGCGAGATCCTGCTGGACCTCATCGACAGCGACGAGCTGAGCATCGGCGCGGCCATCCCGTCCGAGCGGGAGCTCTGCCAGCGCTTCGGCCTGTCCCGCATGACCGTGCGGCAGGCGGTGGACCACCTGGTGTCCGAGGGGCGGCTGCACCGCGTGCCCGGCAAGGGCACGTTCGTCGCCCGCCCCAAGATCGAGCTGGCCCTCCAGCTCACCTCGTTCACCGACGACATGCGCGCCCGCGGCATGGAGCCCGGCTCGCGCGACCTCGACCGGCGGATCGTGCGCGCCAGCGCCCATCTGGCCAAGGAGCTGGGCATCCAGCCGGGCGAGGAGGTCCACTTCATCGAGCGCCTGCGCACCGCCGACGGCGAACCGCTGTCCATCGAGCGCGCGCACATCCCCGTCCGCCTCGCCCCCGGCCTCGGCGACCTGGACCTGTCCGGCAAGTCGCTGTACGAGCTCCTGGAGAGCCGCTACGGCCTCGTCATGGACGCGGGCGAGCTGACCATCGACGGGGGCATCGCCGACCCGAGCGACGCCGACCTGCTCAAGCTGCCGCGCGGCGGCGCCGTGCTCCTGCTCCAGCGCAGGTCCTTCGCCGGCGGTGTCTGCGCCGAGCTGGGCGTCTCGACCTACCGCGCGGACCGCTACCAGTTGCGTACCATCCTGGAAATGCCCGCCAGACGGGGCTGAGGGCCCGACTCCCACCCTCAGGAGGAACGCCCGGTGAACGAGACCACCGCCCGGCCTTCGCCGTCCGCCCGCGCCCTGAGCGCCCTCCGGCCGCGGTTCTCGCGGGTCATGGCCGTACTCCAGCGGCTGGGCCGCTCCCTCATGCTGCCCATCGCCGCGCTGCCGGCCGCCGCGCTGCTCATGCGCTTCGGGCAGTCCGACATGCTCGGCTCCAACGGTCCCGCCCCCGGCGGCCTGGCCGACGTGGCCGGGTTCGCGTGGATGGCGCAGATCGCCCAGGTGCTGGAGGCGGCCGGGGACGCCCTGTTCAAGAACCTGCCGCTGCTGTTCGCCGTGGGCGTGGCCATCGGCTTCGCGCGCAAGTCCGACGGGACGACCGCGCTGGCCGCCGTCGTCGGCTACCTGGTGTTCGACCGGGTGTCCAAGGTGATGTTCCTCGGCTCGTCCATCCGCGACACCGTGCTGCTGCGCAAGGTCGAGGACGGCGGGGTCAAGGAGGTCGTCGACTACGGGCTGCAGAACCCGACCCAGGTGCTCGGCGGCATCATGATGGGGCTCGTCACCGCCGTGCTGTGGCAGCGCTTCCACCGCATCAAGCTGCCGTCCTGGCTGGCGTTCTTCGGCGGGCGGCGCTTCGTGCCCATCGTCACGGCCATCGCGGCGCTGCTGCTCGGCGTGGTCATCGGCTGGGTCTGGCCGTTCCTCGGACAGTGGATCAGCGACGCCGGCCAGGCCCTCACCACGCTGGGGCCGCTCGGGACCGGCATCTACGGGCTGATCAACCGGCTGCTCATCCCGCTGGGGCTGCACCACTTCGTCAACTCCATCGTGTGGCACGTGGTGCCGCAGTGTGAGGTGGGCGGGCGGGTCCTCGGAGGCGACTGGAACTGCTACTTCGGCGGGGCCGAGCACTCCGGGCAGTTCATGGCCGGTTTCTTCCCCATCATGATGTTCGCGCTGCCGGCCGCCGCGCTGGCCATGTGGCGGGCCGCGCCGCCGCACCGGCGCCGGGCCGTGGGCGGCATCATGCTGTCGGCCGCGCTCGCGTCCCTGGTCACGGGCATCACCGAGCCGATCGAGTTCGCGTTCATCTTCGTGGCGCCGCTGCTGTTCGTCGTGCACGCCGTGCTGACGGGGGTGGCGGTTGCGGTGACGACGCTGGCCGGGGGGCAGCTCGGGTTCGGCTTCTCGGCCGGGCTCCTCGACATGCTGCTCAACGCCAGCAAGTCCAACACCCGCAACCTGCCGGCGATCCTCGCGATCGGGGTCGTGTACGGGGTGGTGTACTACGTGGTGTTCAGCTTCCTCATCCGCCGGCTGAACATCATGACGCCGGGCCGGGAGCCCGAGCCTGACGTGGACTCCGGCGAGCCCCGCACCGCTCCCGAGACCCTCACCCATACTGAGCCGGCCACCGAGCGGCCGCCGAAGACGGCACCGCCGGAGACGCAACCCCTCCCCTAAGCCGTTCAAGCCCTTCCGCTCGCCCGCCGTTTCGCTTGCGCCGTTCCCGCCGGCGACCCTGCTGCTTGCGCCGTTCCGCCGACGACGCTTTCGCTGGGGCCGTTCCCACCGGCGACCGTTTCGCTGGGGCCGTTTCACCGATCGGTGGCGGTCCGGAACGCTTCCGGACGGCCGGATCCACGTCGCCGGCGACCGGAACGCCGCGCGGGACGGCCGGACACCACTCCAACTTCCGGTGATCTTCTCCGCCAACTCCCCCGAACCACCGCCCTCACCTGAGAAGTTGGCGGCCGAGGTATCTGAGGGCCGGGCCGAAAACTCCTTGTAGCGATCGTCTCCCCCGCGATTCTGGAGGGCCCATGCCATCCCTTCCCCGCACACGCGCCGCGCGCCTCACCCCCGTCCCCACCCGCCGCCCCGAAGCGGAGCCCCCCGCGGTGGCGGGGTCGCTCGCCCTGGACTCGCCGCCGCTGGTGTGGGGTCCGCCGGGCGCCCCGCCGGACGAGCGGAGCCTGCGCCTGCTCGGTCAGGCGGTGGCCGAGGTCCTCGCCGGGCGCCGCCCGCCCGAGTCGGTCGCGGACCGGCTCACCGACCACGCGTACCGGGGGCTGGTCCGGGCGGGCCGCATGCTGGACACGCGCCGCCCGCCGTTCGCCGCGGTGCCCCACGTGACGGAGCCCGCGGAGGGGGTGGTGGAGATGTGCGTGCTGCTGCACTGCGGCGAACGCAGCCACGTCCTGGCCATGCGCCTGGAACGACGCGGCGTCCAGTGGCTCGTCACAGACCTCGAAACCGCCTGACCCGGAAAGACGACGCCCGACCCGGAAAGACGACGCCGACCCCGGAAGGCGGCGCTCACCTCAGAAGGCGGCGCTCATCCCGGACGATGGCGCTGACCCCCAATGCCGAGCGGCCCCGCTCCCCTCGCGTGGCGAGAGGGGCGGGGCCGCCGTGGAGCCTCGGGTCAGGCCGCGTTGCGCGGGTCGCCGTGGCAGCGCTTGTACTTCTTGCCGGAACCGCACGGGCACGGCGCGTTGCGCTCGACGTTGCCGTAGGCCGCCCGCTCCGCCGCACTGGTGCGGACCCGGGTGTGCTCGACGTCGCCCTGCTCGCCCGGCGCGGTGTACTCCAGCTCCGCGGGCCGCTCGGGCCCGCGCAGGCCGCGCGCGATGATGGAGCGGGTCTCCGCCATCACCGCGTCCTCTTCCTCCTCGACGATCGGGTTCTGCTGAACCTCGACCTCGATGTTGAACAGGAACCCGACGGAGTCCTCCTTGATGCCCTCGAGCATCGCGGCGAACATCTCGAAGCCCTCGCGCTGGTACTCGATCTGCGGGTCCTTCTGCGCGTAGGCCCGCATGCCGATGCCCTCGCGCAGGTAGTCCATCTCGTACAGGTGCTCGCGCCACTTGCGGTCGAGGACGGACAGGATGACCCGGCGCTCGAACTCGCGCATCGCCTCGGAGCCGAGCTCCTGCTCGCGCCGGTCGTACGCCTCCAGCGCGTCCTTCTTGACCTTCTCGCTGATGAACTCGGCGGTGAGCTCCTCGCGCGAGCCGGCCTCCTTGACCAGGTCGTCGACCGTGATCTGAATCGGGTAGAGCTCGCTGAACGCCTTCCACAGCTTGTCGAGGTCCCACTCCTCGGCGAAGCCCTCGGAGGTGGCGCCCACGACGTAGCCGTCGATCACCTCGCCGACGAAGCCGCGGACCTGCTCGTGCAGGTCGGCGCCCTCCAGCACCCGGTGGCGCTCGGCGTAGATGACCTTGCGCTGGCGGTTCATCACCTCGTCGTACTTGAGAACTTCCTTGCGGATCTCGAAGTTCTGCTGCTCGACCTGGTGCTGCGCGGAGGCGATGGCCTTGGAGACGATGCCGGACTCGATCGGCTGGTCGTCGGGGATGTTGAGCCTGGTCATGATCATCTCGACGCGGGCCGAGTTGAACAGGCGCATCAGGTCGTCGCCGAGCGAGAGGTAGAAGCGCGACTCGCCGGGGTCGCCCTGACGGCCGGAACGGCCGCGGAGCTGGTTGTCGATGCGGCGCGACTCGTGGCGCTCGGTGCCGAGGACGTAGAGGCCGCCGATCTTGGTGACCTCGTCGTGCTCGGCCTTGACCGCGGCGTTGGCCTTCTCCAGCGCCTCCGGCCAGGCCTTGTCGTACTCGTCGGGCGTCTCGACCGGGTCGAGGCCGCGCTGGCGCAGCTCCAGGTCGGCGCGGAACTCGGGGTTGCCGCCGAGCATGATGTCGGTGCCGCGGCCGGCCATGTTGGTGGCGACGGTGACGGCGCCCTTGCGGCCCGCCTCGGCGATGATCGCGGCCTCACGCGCGTGGTTCTTCGCGTTGAGCACCTCGTGGGGCACGCCACGGCGCTTGAGCGCCCGCGACAGCCGCTCGGACTTCTCGACCGAGGTGGTGCCGACGAGCACCGGCTGGCCCTGCTCGTAGCGCTGCCTGATGTCCTCGACCACGGCGTCGAACTTGGCGTCCTCCGTCTTGTAGACCACGTCCGCCTGGTCCTTGCGGATCATCGGCCGGTTGGTCGGGATGGGGACGACGCCGAGCTTGTAGGTCTTGTGGAACTCGTTGGCCTCGGTGACGGCGGTGCCGGTCATGCCGGACAGCTTCTCGTAGAGGCGGAAGTAGTTCTGGAGCGTGACGGTGGCGAGAGTCTGGTTCTCGTCCTTGATCTTCACGCCTTCCTTGGCCTCGATGGCCTGGTGCATGCCCTCGTTGTAGCGACGGCCGTGCAGGATGCGCCCGGTGAACTCGTCGACGATCAGGACCTCGCCGTCGGAGACGATGTAGTCCTTGTCCTTCTTGAAGAGCTCCTTGGCCTTGAGCGCGTTGTTGAGGAAGCCGACCAGGTGGGTGTGCTCGGGCTTGTAGAGGTTGTCGATGCCGAGCCAGTCCTCGACCTTGGCGACGCCCGCCTCCAGCACGCCGACCGTGCGCTTCTTCTCGTCGACGACGTAGTCGCCGGTGCTCTCCTCGCCGGGGTTCTTCGCCTCGACGCCCTTGCGCAGGCGGGGCACGATCTTGGCGAACTCGGCGTACCACTTGCCGGACTGCTCGCCGGGGCCCGAGATGATCAGCGGCGTGCGGGCCTCGTCGATGAGAATGGAGTCGACCTCGTCGACGATCGCGAAGAAGTGGCCGCGCTGCACGCACTCGTCCAGCGACCAGGCCATGTTGTCGCGCAGGTAGTCGAAGCCGAACTCGTTGTTGGTGCCGTACGTGATGTCGGCCTCGTACTGCTTGCGGCGCTCGTCGGGCTGCTGGCCGGACAGGATCACGCCGACCTCGAGCCCGAGGAAGCGGTGGATGCGGCCCATCTTCTCGGCGTCGCGCTTGGCGAGGTAGTCGTTGACCGTGATCACGTGCACGCCGTTGCCCGCCAGCGCGTTGAGATAGGCGGGCAGGGTGCAGGTGAGGGTCTTGCCCTCACCGGTCTTCATCTCGGAGATGTTGCCCATGTGGAGGTTGGCGCCGCCCATGATCTGGACGTCGTAGGGGCGCTGGCCGAGCACACGGCGGGACGCCTCACGCACGGTGGCGAACGCTTCGGGAAGCAGGTCGTCGAGCGATTCGCCGTCGGCGTGGCGCTGCTTGAACTCGTCCGTCAGCGCGCGCAACTCCGCGTCGGACAGGCTCGTGAAGTCGTCCTCAATGGAGTTGACCTGGTCTGCGATCCGCTTGAGCTTGCGCAGGATCTTGCCCTCGCCGGCACGCAGGATCTTGTCGAGAATGGCTGCCACTTTATGTAAAGCTCCTCGCAGGTCTACCCCGGCGGCGCCGCCAGGAGGAGAGGCCGAGACAAACTTCCCCGTTGCCATGGTAGGCGGTTCCGCCAGCGGACACAGCCACCGCGGCAGCGAGGGCGCAGGTGATGTCTGGGAGAATGGGGTCAGGCAGAGGGTATGCCGGTTGACAGCCGGCTCGCACCAAATAGCGGGATATCCGGCAAAGGGAAGGATTTTGTCATGGTTGAAGGCCAGAAGACGGAGCAGACTGAGAATCTCGGCAGTCACGGCGGTCGTGCGTCTTCGTGGCTGGCGGTCACCGTCATGCTGATCGGGTTCATCGTCGGCGGAGTCGGAATGACCATGGCGACCTGGACGCTCATCTGGATCGGCGTCGGCCTGGTGGTCGTGGGCGGCATCCTCGCGCTCGTCTTCGACATCTTCACCGACGTCGTGATCGACGCGCCCCGCGTCGGCATGTCCACCGAAGACCACCGCTGACCCCGTCCGTCCGGGCACCGGAGCGGCGCCACCCACCGATGCCGCCGCTCCCCCGCCCGGACGCGCCACGGACCCGCTCGGGCCGAGTGGCACGTACGGGCGGTCCGGGTCCGGCCGGGCGATCCCGGCCCGGCCAGGGGGTCCGGGCCCGGCCAGGGGGTCCGGGCCCGGCCGGGCGTCGCGGATCGCCGGACACTCAGGGAGTCTCCGGAGTGCCGGGGCCTTTCGCGCTCACCGGCCACGTGTGACGAGCTCGCGTGCGAGAGAGTGCGCATAGGTCACGTGTGACGACAGGCGCGCGGCCACGTCTGACGCTCGCGTGCGACAGAGTGCGTGCGGCAGGGTCCTCGTCAAGATTTTTCGACGGGGCGCCACGGTCGCGCGTGTCGGCCACCGTGCGCGCGATCCGAGTCCGCCCCACAGGCAGCGGCCCCACACGACCGTGTCGTACCGGTTCCAGCAGGACACTCCCGCCATGGGCCGCAGGCGGTGACTTGGTGTGGTTTCTCCGCTCTCCACCCCCGCCCCGTTCTGTCGGTGGACGGCGCTAGCATGCGCGGCATGCTTCGCCGTACGGAGTCGTTGACATGACGGACCTGACCGCTGACGAGGCGCGCCGGATCATCCTGCGCGCGCAGGGACTGCTCGGCGCCGAGGGGCGCCGGGGCGGCGTGCACGGCATGCTCCGCAGGCTCGGCGCGGTGCAGCTCGACACGATCTCCGTCCTCGCCCGCTCCCACGAGCTGGTCGCCTACGCGCGCCAGGGAGCCGTCGGCAGGCCGGTGGTCGAGCGGGCCTACTGGGACGACCCCGCCCGGAGCTTCGAGTACTGGTGCCACGCCGCGTGCATCCTGCCGATCGAGCACTGGCCGCTCTACGCCTTCCGCCGCCGGGCCTACCAGGAGCGGAAGTTCCGGTGGCACCAGGTTCCCGGCGGCCATGTCGAGGAGCTGCTGGAGCGGGTGCGTGCTGCGGGTCCGGTCACGACGGCGGACGTGGGCGGCGCCCGGGCGGCCAGGCGCTCCGACGGCGACGGGCAGGCCGGCGAGTGGTGGGACTGGTCCGAGTCCAAGATCGCGCTGGAGTGGCTGCTCGACATCGGCGAGCTCGTCTGCACGCGGCGCGTCGGCTGGCGGCGGGTCTACGACCTCGCCGAGCGTGTGGTCCCCGCCGAGCTCCTGGCCGAGGACCTCACCGACGAGGAGTGCGTCGTACGGCTCGCGCGCGTCGCGGGGCGGGCGCTGGGCGTGGCGACCCGGGGCGACCTGATCGACTTCCTGCGGCTCAAGGGAAAGTACGCCGCGATGCTGGACGAGTGCCTGCTCAGCGGCGCGGCCGGGCTGGTGCCCGTCACCGTGTCGGGCTGGCCGGCACGCGGCGCGTCCAACGGCGCCACCACCACGAGCGGCGGCAACGGCAAGGTGGCGGTCGCGGTCGACGGTCGGGGCCGAGGCGTGGCCGGGGCCAAGGGGGCGACGGGCAGGGGCGCGGCGGCGTGGGCCGATCCCGAGGCGCTCGCCGCCGAGCCGCGCGGCCGTCACCGCACGACGCTGGTCTCGCCGTTCGACTCGCTCATCTGGCACCGTGGCCGCACCGAGCGGGTCTTCGGCTTCTCGTACACGCTGGAGCTGTACGTGCCGCGCCACAAGCGCGTGCACGGCTACTTCACCATGCCCGTGCTGGCCGGCGGCCGGCTGATCGGGCGGGTCGACCCGGCGCGTGAGGGGTCCACGCTGGTGGCGCGTCAGCTCAGCCTGGAGCCCGGCCTGAGCGGCGCGAAGTGGGCCGACGCGCTGCGTGACGCCCTGTGGTCGGCCGCCGAGTGGGTGGGCTGCGACGCCGTGCGGGTCGAGCGTGCCGACCCGGGCCTCGCCGCCCACCTGGAGGCGGCCGTCAGGTGATCTCCAGCATGCGCTCGCGCACGGCGTAGACGACCGCCTCCATACGCGAGTGCAGCTGCAGCTTGTCCAGGATGTTGCGGACGTGGTTCTTCACCGTGTTCTCGCTGATGAAGAGCTGCTTGGCGATCTCCCGGTTGTTCATGCCCTTGGCGACCAGGCGCAGCACCTCCATCTCGCGCTCGGTGAGCCGCGGCACCGGCAGCTGAGGGGGCCGCTCGGCCTCCTTGCGGCTCATGTTCGCGAACTCGGAGATGAGCTTGGCCGCCATGGCCGGGTTGATGAGCGACTGGCCCTCGTGGACGCCGCGCACCGCCGCCGGGACGTCGTTGATCTGGACGTCCTTGAGCAGGTAGCCCGTGGCACCGGCCTTGATGGCCTCGAAGAGGTCCTCCTCCTCGTCGCTCACCGTGAGCATGATGATGCGGGTGCTCGGCACCGAGGCCTTGATGCCCTTGGTGGCCTCGATGCCGTCCTGCCGGGGCATGCGCACGTCCATCAGCGCCACGTCGGGCATGAGGCGGTCGGCCAGTTCGACCGCCTCATGACCGTCGCTCGCCTCTCCGACCACGTCGATGTCGGGCTCGGCGGCCAGCGCCAGAGCCAGACTCCGCCTGATCAGCTCGTGGTCGTCCACGATCAGCACGCGGATCGGCTCGCCGCCGGGCGCGCCGCCATCATCGGGCTCGGTCACGAGGCCTCCTCGGTCAGCCTCGCGACCTCGCTTCGCTCGCTCACACACACCTGACTGAGCTCGCTCACGTCTCCTCCTCGTCGGGGGGCCAGAGCCGTTGGACCGATGATGACACGAGTGCCCGATCCTCGGTTGGTCGAGAAGATCCTTTAAGACGCTATCAGGGCTCGACGAGCCGCAACACGCCGTAGTTGTACCCGCGCCGGTTGTAGACGACGCACGGCTGGCCGCTCTCCTTGTCACGGAACAGGTAGAAGTCGTGTCCGACCAGCTCCATCTCCAGGAGGGCCTGGTCGATGGTCATGGGTTCGGCGCGGTGGAACTTCTCCCGGACGATGAGCGGGCCGTCCCCGTCCATCTCGATGGGGACGATGTCGTCGTACCGCTGGTCGTCGTACTGGGAGTCTTCGGGCAGTTCGTCGTTCTCGGGCTCGGCCTCGTCGGTGACGAGCGGGGACGGGGTGGGCGCCAGGTCCGCGGCGTCAGGGATCGTCGCGGTGAGCTCCGCCACGGAGGGCGGGCAGTGGTTGCCGTGGTGGACCTTGCGCCGGTCGGCGACCCTGCGCAGGCGGCCTTCCAGCTTGTCCAGGGCGATGTCGAGGGCGGAGAAGCGGTCGTCGGCGGAGGCCTCGGCCCTGATGGCGGGCCCCCGGGAATGGATGGTCAGCTCGACGCGCTCGCGTTGTCCCGCGAGACGCGGATTGCGCTCCTTCGACACCTCCACGTCGACTCTGATCAGCTTGCTGTCGAGACGCTCGATTCTGGCCAGCTTGGTCGTCACTTGGTCTCGGAACCGGTCACTCACTCCTGTGTGCCGGCCCTTGACGATGATGTCCATGCAACAGCCCCCCTTCGCCTAACGACTGAGATAGAGCGCCCGGCGACGCGCCTGCCGAGCGGGGTCCTCTGTTCGCCTCCTGTTCACCGTTCCCCGCTTTTGGCCGTCCATCACCGGGGTTTCGGGTGGCACCCGTCCGGCCGACCTGGTCTTCGACCCCACATCCGCCTGCTGAGGGTTTCGCGGCTCTGATGCCACTACTGCCCTTCTCTCCTGACGAGGGACATCTGGACCCTCGGGAAGGCAGGACTTACCCCTAAGCCGCACCGTGATCAGTCGACAAAGAGTCGCCTTACGTGGACCGTTTCGCCTGCGGCTGGCATCGGCTAGCAGAGCCGGGACTCCCGGCCCTGCGCAACCACGGACCCGAACGGGTGCCATGTCAGAACGCTATCCGGATCGGACCCGAATGTCAGCCGGAGGATTACCTAAATGATCACTTTCTGTGATTTTCGCTTGGTGTGACCTGGGGGAAAGTTGCCCCGGTTTAGGATCTCCCTACCTTTATGTACGGCGAGATGATCTCTCTGAGCTGGTCTCATGCGGCACACCGGGTAGTCAGATGTGACCTCGCCGTGAGCGCGGCCGGCCACTCACCGTAACCGCGATGACCGTAAATCCTTGTTAGAACCTTCGGCGTGTCGCCGCCACGGTCGCGGCGCACACCACCTCCGCGCCCGACCCGCGCAACGCCCTCGCGGCCTCGGCGAGCGTGGCCCCGGTGGTCACCAGGTCGTCCACGACCACCACGGGGCTCCCCAGAAGGCCGAGAGCGCCCCTGTGCGGGCTCCGGGGCGCGGTGGTGACGCGCAGGGAGCCGGCCAGGTTGGCGGCCCGCTCGGCGGCGCCCAGCCCTGCCTGGTCGGCCACCCGCCGGGCCGGGGTCAGCGCGCGGCACAGCACGGCCGGACGGCCCAGCCGCCTCAGCCCGCGCACGGCCCGCTCGGCGAGCCGGTCCATGGGGTCGTGGCCCCGGGCCCGCACGGCGCGACGGGCGCTCGGCACCGGCACGACCAGGAACGGGCCCTCGACGTGGTGGGCCTCGGCGAGGGCCGAGGCGACGGTGAAGGCCAGCAGCGCGGCGAGCGGGGCCGCCAGGCCGGTCTGGGCGCGCTCCTTGTAGGCGATCACGGCCCGCCGCACCGGCCCCTCGTACGGGGCCCCGGACCAGCACCCGGGAAGCCCGGCGGGACGCGGGACCGGCATTCGGGGGGCCGGGGCGACGAGGGGCCCGAGGCACTCGCCGCACAACGGCTCGCCGGCCGCGCCGCAGCCCACGCAGGGGCGCGGCAGGAGCACGTCGAGTACGGCGTTCAGCACGCGGCCCAGCATGCAGGACCCCACCGACATTCCCGCCGGGGACAGGTCAGCCGAGGGAGAAGACCGGGTTCTCGGCCTCGCCCGTGGCCTTGGAGACCCACGCCTGCTTGTCCTGGTTGAGCTCCAGGATCTCCTTGCTGTCCGCCGTGGCCGCCAGCACCCGCACCCCCAGGGCACTGATCGAGGAGAGCCGCTTGACCGGCGGGAGCTGCGTGGTCTGCCCGTCGCCGACGTAGATCTCCCTGACGCTCTGCACGTTGTTGCTCTGCACCAGCACCAGCAGCCGCTCGCCGTCGCGCCAGGCGATGTCCTTGATCTCCTCCTCGTCGGCCACCGTCGTCAGCGTCTGGAAGTTGCCCAGCATGGGCGCCCCTCCGCCCCCGGTGATCGCGCCCACCCGGACCTCGTTCTTGCCGATCGTCACCGCGACCCGCACGCCGTCGCGGGAGATGCGCAGCCGCGTGACGTCGAGCCCGTCGAGGCCGGGCGCGGCGACCCGCTCGGGGCCGCGGCCGGCGCCCGGGTCGCACCGCAGCACGGCGTCGTTGGCCCGGTCGTAGGTCCACAGGGTGCCGTCGCGGTGCCAGGTGGGCGGGGTCAGGTCCGCCTCGCGGCCCTGGATCCAGCGCTGCCACCGGCCGTCGGGGGCGACCCGGGCGACCCAGATGCCGCCGCCGGCCGCCTCCGTCCCGCGCCCGGCGACCATGGCGCCGCCGTCGGCCATCGCCAGGCTGCGGTACAGGTCGTTCGGCTGGCCCGCCGGACCCTGGACGGCGTTGCCGGGCCGCTCGTCGCCGAGGGAGCGCACCGCGCCCCGGCTGACGTAGTAGGCGGGGCTGACATTGCTGCCCAGCCAGTCCTCGCGCATGTCGTCGGCCCGGATGACCAGCGGGTCGGAGGAGTAGAACGGCTCGCCGTCGATCTGCACCTCGATGGTGCGGCCGTTGGCCATGTCGTTGTTGTTGAGCGTCCACTTGAGCTGTGCCTTCAGCCCGTCGGTGTAGAGCTCGTCGGGCTCGATGGGGCCGTGCAGGTCGACCACGACGCGGTCGTCGTCGGACCTGACCGAGCGGACGCTCATGCCCTGCGGGAAGACGCTGCCCACCGCGCCGTGCAGCGCCTTGCTCGGCCCCTCCAGGAGGCGGCGGACGATGGTCTGCGCGAAGTTCTCGGTGGGCTTGATGCGCAGCCAGACCCGGTCGACGATGAGCCGCCGCTCGGCGAACGCCTGGCTCGTCCCGGGCGGTCCGGCCAGGTAGTACAGCTTGGTCGGCTGGTAGGCGCGGGCCACGTCGTCCATGGTGAGCAGCAGCCCGGCGCCCCGCTCGATCGACTGGACGTGGTAGGCGCCCTGCGCGTCCTTGACCAGGGTGAAGTCCACGGAGATGTCGCCCGCCGAGGCCGCGAACGGCATGTACGTGTCGTCGGCCTCGATGCGGGCGACCGGGGTGCCGGTGAGCCGGATGACGACCTGGTCGCCGTCGCTCTTGCCGACGTAGTCGTACTTGGGGCGGTTGGCGATGACGGTGACGGGGCCGTCCGGTTGCCACGCCTTCGCGGTCGCGGGCGTGAGGTAGGTGAGCAGCACGTCCGGCTCGTCGGCGTACGCCGCCATCGCCGCCTGGAGGCCCTGGACGACCTGGAGGGGCGCCCACGCCGGCTGCGGCGTTACGGCGATCATGCGCTGGAACGGCTTGCTCATCGGGTCGCCGCCGCCGGCCTCGTCCACGGGGAACGGCCCGCCGACCGGGATCACCGCGCAGCCGGCGCCCGCCCACGCCGTGACGGCGACGGCCAGGGCGGCGGCGGCGAGCGCCCTATGCCTCCTCATGCACGGCCCCGTCTCCCGACGCCGGCAGCAGCACCGGGGTCATCTGGCCTCGCCAGGTGCGGCGCATCTCGATCTCCGGGGGCACCAGCGACAGCGGGGACCCCTTGAGGTCGGCCCCCGCCGTCCTGGGCAGCGTGAGCCGGAACTGGGAGCCCTCGCCCGGCTGCCCCCACGCCTGGAGCCAGCCGCCGTGCAGCGTGGCGTCCTCGCGGGAGATGGCCAGGCCGAGCCCGGTGCCGCCGATGGTGCGCGCCCGCGAGGGGTCGGCGCGCCAGAACCGGTCGAACACCATCGTCTCCTCGCCGGCCTTCAGGCCGATGCCGTGGTCACGTACGGCGACGGCGACGGCGTCGCGGTCGGCGCCCACGGTGACCACCACGTCGCGGCCCTCGCCGTGCTCGATCGCGTTGAACAGCAGGTTGCGCAGGATCCGCTCGACCCGCCGGTTGTCCATCTCGGCCATGCACGGCTCGTTGGGCAGCCGGAGCTCGAAGCGGGTGGCGTGGCGCTCGGCCAGCGCCTCGGAGTCGGCGATGGCGCGCAGCACGACGTCGCGCACGTCGACGGAGTCGAGGTCGAGGGTGGCGGCGCCGGCGTCGTAGCGGCTGATCTCCAGCAGGTCGGCCAGCATCGACTCGAAGCGTTCGAGCTGGGCCTGCATGAGCTCGGCCGAGCGGGCGGCCATCGGCTCGAAGTCCTCGCGGGCGTCGTAGAGCAGGTCGGCGGCCATCCGCACGGTGGTCAGCGGCGTGCGCAGCTCGTGGGAGACGTCGGAGACGAACTGGCGCTGCACCTGGGAGAGCTCCTCCAACTGGTGGATCTTGAGTGCGAGGTTGCCCGCCATCTCGTTGAACGAGGTCGCCAGGCGGGCCAGGTCGTCCTCGCCGCGCACCTTGAGCCGCTCGTCGAGCTTGCCGGCGGCCAGCCGCTCGGCGGCCTGGCGCGCCAGGCGGACGGGAGTGACGACCTGGCGTGCCACGAGGTAGGCGATCGCGGCGAGCAGCAGCACCAGCCCGAAGCCCACCACGACGATGGCGAGCCGGACGTTGGAGAGCATCTGCTCTTCGTCGTTGAGCGGGAAGAAGTGGTAGACCTCGTAGGCCGGCTGGGCCTCGGGCGGCACCAGGCCGCCGATGACCAGCGTCAGCCGGGGCTGGCTGTCGCCGCTGAAGCGGATGAGCGCCTGGTGCCGCAGCGGCTTGTCGTAGCGCATCTTCTGGGCCTGGCGTTCGAGGCCCTGCCGGAGCGCGACCGGCACGTCCCGCGGCGACACCTTGCCGGAGGCGCGCGAGGCGCCGGGGGTGGTGGTGTTGAGGACGAGCACCTCGTAGCGCTTCTTGGAGCCGTTCTCGCCGGAGCCGGTGATGGTGTTCATCACGGCGTCGAGCGGGTCGGCGGGCGCGCTCTTGCCCGTCTCCGAGGGTTTGGCCTGGTCGTCGGGCTCCTGGCTGAGCGCGGCGGCGATCTGGACGCGGTCGGCGAACGCCTCGCTGGCGGCGGACGCCTGGCTGCTCGCGATGACCGACTTGTTGATCTGGTCGGAGAGGAACACCCCGAGCACGACCACGACCGTCACGGAGATGACCAGCGTGCTGGTGACGACCTGGAGCTGGAGCGAGCGCCGCCAGGCCCGGCGGACCGCCCCCGCCGCACGCCGCGCCCGCCGGCGGACCCCGCCCAGAATCTGGCGGAGCGTCCGTCGACGGAGACCGTTCCTCGTAGGGGGCATGGCGTGGGGGAAGGGACCGCGCTAGGCGGGTCCGGCCTTGTACCCCACGCCGCGGACGGTGACCACGATCTCGGGGTGCTCGGGGTCCTTCTCGATCTTGGCCCGGAGACGCTGCACGTGCACGTTGACCAGGCGCGTGTCGGCGGCGTGCCGGTAGCCCCAGACCTGCTCCAGCAGCACCTCGCGGGTGAACACCTGCCGCGGCTTGCGGGCGAGCGCGACGAGCAGGTCGAACTCGAGCGGCGTGAGGTTGATGGTCTCCTCGCCCCGCTTGACGGAGTGGCCGGCGACGTCGATCGTGATGTCGCCGATCTGCAGGATCTCCGGCGTCGGCTCGTCGGTGCGGCGCAGCCGCGCCCGCACGCGCGCCACCAGCTCCTTGGGCTTGAACGGCTTGACGATGTAGTCGTCGGCGCCGGACTCCAGCCCCAGAACGATGTCGATCGTGTCACTCTTGGCCGTGAGCATGACGATCGGGACCCCTGACTCGGCCCTGATCCTGCGCGCCACGTCGATGCCGTCGGCCCCCGGCAGCATCAGGTCGAGCAGCACGAGATCCGGGCGCGTGTCCCGGAACGCGTCAAGCGCCTTGTCGCCGTCGGAGACAAAGGATGGTTCGAAGCCTTCCCCGCGCAACACGATGCCCAGCATCTCGGCGAGAGCGGCATCGTCGTCGACGACCAGCACGCGACCTTTCATGGCCCCTCATTCGTTCTACGCATTCTGGGACATACCAGCACGATCGCTGAAGGTTACCCTTGGTCGGCTCATGTGTGGGACACGAGACCTTCAAATGACGAATTTTAGACTCGCACCACGATCGCCATCTCAGTCTGCGGTAACCGACCGCCTTTCTGCCATCCCTCGGCGAGATCACCCCGCTTGAATCACCCGCGAATGCGGGCAAGTACGCACCGAAAGCCCTCCCCGACACCATGGCGTCCCCCAGCGTGCCAGGATTGGGATATGTCTGACGGTCACGGCCCCTCACCCGAGACGCCACCAGGCTGGGCGGCCGAGCAGCCCCCACCCTACGGCGCTCCGCAGCCTTCGCCGTGGACCGCCCCCGGCTCCGCCCCGGGAGCTCCGCACGGCGACGGCCCGGAGACTCCCCACCAGCAGGCCGCTCACTCTCCGTACACGGCCCATCCCCCGCAGCCGCCGGGCGGCCAGGCCCACGGGTACGGGTCCCAGGGCCACGGACCGCAGGGATACGGGCCCCAGGGCTACGGCTACGCGCCCCCGGCGGCCCCGCGGCCCGGCATCATCCCGCTGCGCCCGCTGCGGCTCGGCGACATCCTCGACGGCGCCATCAAGCTGGTCCGCTCCAACCCCAAGGCCGTCCTCGGCCTGTCCGCGGTCGCCGCGCTGCTGGCCTCCGTGCCGGTCGCCGTGGGCCAGGCGTTCCTGCTCGGCTCGATGCGCACGTCCATCCGCGACTCGTTCACCGACCCGTCGGCCGTCGGCGCGACCGGCCTGTACGACGACTTCCTCGCCCAGTACGGCGGCACGCTCGTCTCGCTGGCCGTCAGCTTCGTGGTCGTGACGATCCTGACCGGCGTGCTGACGCGCATCCTCGGCCGGGCCGTCTTCGGCGGCTCCATCACCGCGGGCGAGGCGTGGCGGCTGACCCGGGGGCGCGTGCCCGCGCTCTTCGGCATGGTGGCCCTGCTGGCGATCGTCATGGTCGTCCCCCTCCTCGTCTTCGGCCTGATCCTCTGGGCGCTGGCCGGCACCGGGTCCCTCTCCGAGGGCGGCCTGGTCGGCGTCGTGCTCCTGATGGTCGTCCTGTACCTGGCGTACGCGTTGTACTTCCGCACCGTCTTCGGGCTGGCGTCCCCGGCCGTCGTCCTGGAGGGGCTGGGCCCGGTCGCCGCCCTGCGGCGCTCCTGGGAGCTCGTGCGCGGCGACTTCTGGCGCGTGTTCGGCATCCTGCTGCTCACCTCCCTGATCGTGGGCGTGGTCGCGAGCATCCTGCAGGTGCCGTTCACCATGGTCGGCACGGTGCTGGGCGTCCTCGGCAGCGGCGCGGGCTCGGCGATCGTGGCGGCGGTGCTCATCGCCGTCGGCGGCACGCTGGGCGCGATGATCAGCTACCCGATCGAGGCCGGCGTCGCGGGCCTGCTGTACGCCGACCGCCGCATGCGCAGCGAGGCGTTCGACCTCGTCCTGCAGACCGCGGCCGTCGAGCAGCAGCGGCAGGGCTGGGTGCACGCGTCGGCGGACGACCTGTGGCGTCCCACCGGCACGCCGCGGCCGTGAGCCTCCCGCCCGTGATCCTCTCCGGGAGCCCGATCGGCAGGGACGAGGCGGCCCGCCGGGCCGCCGAGGAGCTCTCCGGGCCCGCGTACGCCCACGAGTCGCTGATCGACGTGGTCTACCGCCGCTTCCTCCAGTTCGTGGAGGACCTCATGGACGCGGTGACCGGCGGCGGCACCACCGGGGGCGTCATCGCGGCCGTCCTCATCACGCTGGTCCTCGTCGCGCTGGTCGCGCTGGGCGCCTGGCGGCTGCGGCGCGCCGCGCGCGAGAACGCGCGGGCCCTGCCGGGCGTGTTCGGCGAGCGGGTGATGACCGCCGCCGAGCACCGGGAGGCGGCCGAGCGCGCCGCCGCCGAGGGCCGCCACGGCGAGGCGATCCGGGAGCGGCTGCGCGCGATCGCCCGCGACCTGGAGGCGCGCGCGCTGGTCGACGGGCAGCCCGGCCGCACGGCCGACGAGCTGGCGGAGGAGGCGGGCCGGGCGCTGCCGGGCTTCGCCGCCGACCTGGCCGCCGCCGCGCGCTCATTCGACGACGTGACGTACGGCGGCGTGACCGGCACCCCCGAGGCGTACGCGGCCATGCGCGACCTCGACGAGCGCCTCCGCCAGGCCAGGCCCGCTCCCCTGGGAGCACCGGCATGAGCGCCCCCCGACTTCAACATGTCGACGGTCAGTCAGGCGAGCCGACCGGTTCCGGCACGGGGCCCGCCCGGGCCGGGGAGTCGTCGTCCACCTCGCCGACCGTCCGCTCCGCCTGGCGCGCGAGCCGGTGGGCGGTGCTGCTCGGCCTGATCATCGTGGCGGCGGCGGTCCTGAGCGTGGCCATCGGCGGCGGCGAAGGCCCGTCGCGCCGGTTCGACCCCGACGACACCTCCCTCGACGGCTCCAAGGCGCTGGCCGAGCTGCTGCGCGACCGCGGCGTGACCGTGGACCGGGTGGACTCGGTGACGCGGGCCCGGGAGCTGGCGCAGCAGGGTGACCGGCTGCTGCTGGTCACCGGCACGAGCCTCGTCCTCGACCCGGCCGCGCTGGCGGCGATCCGCGGCGACCGCGTCGTGGTCGGCGACGTCCACCGCGTCGACCTGCTCGCCCCCGGCGTCCGCGTCACCGCCGAGGCCCCGCGTGAACGCTCGCGGGAGCCGGAGTGCTCGCTGCCCGCCGCGACGGCCGCGGGCAGCGCCTTCATGGGCGGCTCGGCCTTCACCGCCCCGCGCGGCGCCACCGGCTGTTACCCGGTCGCCGGCGGCGCGGGCTGGACCCTCGTCAGCCTGCCCAACGCGGGCGGCACGACCACGGTCGTCGGCGGCGGCGAGTTCATGACCAACCGGCGCCTGGCCGAGGACGGCAACGCGGCGCTCGCCCTCAACCTGCTGGGCTCGGCCAAGGCCGTGACCTGGCTGGTCGAGCCGCCGCCGGACGAGACACTGGCCGGCCCCGCCGGCGAGTCGGTCTACGACCTGATGCCGCCCGGCGTCCCGTGGGCCGTGGGCATGGCGGTCGTGGCCGTCCTGGTCACCGCGTTGTGGCGGGGCAGGCGGCTCGGCCCGGTGGTGACCGAGCGGCTGCCGGTCGTCGTGCGGGCCGCCGAGACGGTCGAGGGGCGCGGACGGCTCTACCGGGCCAGGCGCGCCCGGGGCCGGGCGGCCGACGTGCTGCGGGCCGGCGCGATCGACCGGCTCGTGCCCCGGCTCGGGCTGACGGCCGACGCGGGCCGGCACGAGGTCGTCGCGGCCGTCGCCGTACGGACCGGGCACGATCCGCGGCAGGTCGGGGCGGCGCTGTACGGGCCGGAGCCCGCCGACGACGCCGGGCTCGTCGCCCTGGCCCAGTACCTGGACTCCATCGAAAGGACGGTCGGTGAACACTGAGGAGACCACCCGCATGGCGGCCCGCGGTGAGGCGGCCCGCGAGGCGCTGGCGGCGCTGCGGGCGGAGGTGTCCAAGGCCGTGGTCGGCCAGGACGCGGTGGTGACCGGGCTGGTGATCGCGCTGCTGTGCCGGGGGCACGTGCTGCTCGAAGGCGTGCCGGGCGTCGCCAAGACGCTCATGGTCCGCACGCTGGCCGCGGCCCTGGACCTGGAGTTCAAGCGGGTGCAGTTCACGCCCGACCTGATGCCGGGCGACGTGACCGGTTCCCTGGTGTACGACGCGAGGACGGCGGAGTTCGAGTTCCGCGAGGGGCCGGTGTTCACCAACCTGCTGCTCGCCGACGAGATCAACCGCACCCCGCCGAAGACCCAGGCGGCGCTGCTGGAGGCCATGGAGGAGCGGCAGGTCAGCGTCGAGGGCGACGCCCGCCGGCTGCCCGACCCGTTCGTGGTGTGCGCCACCCAGAACCCCGTCGAGTACGAGGGCACCTATCAGCTCCCCGAGGCCCAGCTCGACCGGTTCCTGGTCAAGCTGACCGTGCCGCTGCCGCCGCGCGAGCAGGAGATCGCGGTGCTGGAGCGGCACGCGCACGGCTTCGACCCGCGCGACCTGTCGCACGTGCGCCCCGTGGCGACGGCAGCCGACCTGGCCGCCGGGCGTGCGGCGGTGGCGGGGGTGCACGTCGCCCCGGAGGTGCTCGGCTACATCGTGGACGTGTCCCGCGCCACCCGTAACTCGCCGTCGCTCCAGCTCGGCGTCTCGCCGCGCGGCGCGACCGCGCTGCTGGCCGCCTCGCGCGCCTGGGCGTGGCTGTCGGGCCGCGCGTACGTCACGCCGGACGACGTCAAGGCGCTGGCCCGGCCGGCGCTGCGGCACCGGGTGCAGCTGCGGCCCGAGGCGGAGCTGGAGGGGGCGACCGCCGACGGCCTGCTCGACGGCATCCTGGCCTCGGTCCCGGTCCCGCGCTGATGGCTCTGACGGGACGCGCCGCGCTGGTCGCCGCGCTCGGCGTCGTGGTGGTGCTGGTGGCGCCGCGGCCGGGAGCGGCGCTGGCCGGGGTCTGCCTCGTGCTGGCCGCGGCGATCCTCGTGGACCTGGCGCTGGCCGGCTCCGTGCGCCCTCTGCGCCTCCACCGCTCCGGCGAGACGCTGGTGCGGCTCGGCCGGCGGGCCACGGTCGAGCTGGTCGTGGAGAACCCGGGCTCCCGGCGGGTCCGCGGCGTGCTGCGCGACGCCTGGCCGCCCTCGGCGGGGGCGTCCCCGCGGGTGATGGAGCTGGACGTGCCGCCCGGCGAGCGCCGCCGGCTCACCGTGACGCTCACCCCGACCAGGCGCGGCGACCGCGCGTCCGTGGCGGTGACCGTGCGCTCCGTCGGCCCCCTCGGGCTGGCCGCGCGCCAGGGACGGCACCGCTCGCCGTGGGCGGTGCGGGTGCTGCCGCCGTTCCTGTCGCGCAAGCACCTGCCGGCGCGGCTGGCCCGCCTCCGCGAGCTGGAGGGCCGGCACCCGGCGCTCGTGCGCGGGCAGGGCACGGAGTTCGACTCGCTGCGCGAGTACGTGGTGGGCGACGACGTGCGCTCGATCGACTGGCGGGCCACCGCGCGCCGCCACGACGTCGTGGTGCGCACCTGGCGCCCCGAGCGGGACCGGCGGGTGCTGATCGTCCTCGACACCGGCCGCACCTCGGCCGGCCGGGTCGGCGAGGCGCCGATACCGCTGGCCGGGGCCGCCGCGGACGGCGGCGGGCCGCTGGTCCGGTCCGGCACGCGTCCGGTGCCCGGCTGGCCGCGGCTCGACTGGTCGATGGACGCGGCGCTGCTCCTCGCCGCGCTGGCCGCCCGCGCCGGCGACCGGGTGGACTTCCTCGCCCACGACCGGGCCGTGCGCGCCTGGGTGTCCGGCTCCTCCCGCACCGAGCTGCTGTCGTCGCTGGTCAACGCGATGGCGCCGATCGAGGCCGAGCTGGTCGAGGCCGACTCGCAGGCCATGGTGGCCGCGATCCTGGCGCGGGCCAAGCGGCGCTGCCTGGTCGTGCTGCTGACCGACCTCAACGCGGCCGCGCTGGACGAGGGCCTGATGCCGGTACTGCCGCAGCTCTCCTCGCGCCACCTGGTGCTGGTCGCGGCCGTCTCCGACCCTCGGGTGGCGGCCATGGCGGCGAGCAAGGGCACGGCCGAGGAGGTGTACGACGCCGCGGCGGCCGAGCGCACCCGGCTGGACCGGCGGCGCATCACCGCGCGCCTGCGCCGGCACGGGGTCGAGGTGGTGGACGCGCCGCCGGACGACATCGCGCCCGCGCTGGCGGACGCCTACCTCGCGCTCAAGGCCGCCGGTCGCCTGTAGCACCCGCTTCCGGATGCCGGACCGTCGTGCCCGCCGTCAGGCGCTGGGGGCGACGTCGGGGGCGTGCTCGATGTCGCCCGTCTCGTCGCGGCGGGCGGCCCGCCGCCCGAACACCAGCACGTACGCGAGGAACACGACCTCCGCGAGCACCCCGATGGCGATCCGCCCCCACGTCGGCAGCCCCGACGGGGTGACGAACGCCTCGATCAGCCCCGACACGAACAGCACCACGACCAGCCCGAGCGCCACGGCCATCACCGCCCGCCCCTGCTCGGCCAGCGCCTCGGCGCGCCTGCGCGGCCCCGGGTCGACGACCGTCCAGCCCAGCCGCATGCCGACCGCCGCCGCGAGGAACACCGCGGTCAGCTCCAGCAGCCCGTGCGGCATGATCAGGCCGAAGAACACGTCCAGCTTGCCGCGCGAGGCCATGAGGCCGCCGGAGACGGCGACGTTGGCCGCGTTGGTCCACAGCACGTACGGGATGGGCAGCCCGAGGAAGATGGCGTAGACGATGACCTGCGCCGACACCCACGCGTTGTTGATCCACACCCGGCCGGCGAACGACGCGGCCGGGTTCTCGGAGTAGTAGTCGGCGAAGTCGTGCTCGACGAGCCGCCGGATCTCCTCCGGGGACGCGATCGCGGCCTGCACCTGCGGGTCACCGGCCACCCACGCGCCCATCACCCACCCCACGGCCACGAACGCCAGGGCGGTGGCCAGCCACCACCACCGTGCCCGGTAGGCCACGACGGGGAACGACACCGTGAAGAACCTCACCAGCTCCCGCCAGGCGGGGGCGTGCGCCCCGGTGACCGCCGACCGGGCGCGGGCGACCAGCGCCGACAGGCGGCCCGCCAGCATCGCGTCGGCCGTGGAGGAGCGGACGATCGACAGGTGGGTGGACACCCGCTGGTAGAGGTCGACCAGCTCGTCCACCTCGGCACCGGTCAGGGACGAGCGGTGCTTGACGAGGTGCTCGAGCCGGTCCCAGGCGGGGCGGTGCGCCGTGACGAACGCGTCGATGTCCACCCGACCATTGTGGCCGGTCGATCAGCGGGTCATTGCCGTTAGGCTCCACATATGTCTGAGGTCGTGACCGGGGACGCCGTCGTCGTCGAGGTACGGGTGGCGCAGCTTCCGACCCGTGCGGTGGCGCTCGTCATCGACATGGTCGTGCAGGTGACGCTGCTCATCGCCGCTCTCGTCGCGGTGCAGGCGTTCGCGCTGGTCAGCGATCCGGCGATGATCGCCGCCGTCATGATCGTGTTCATGGTGCTGGTGATGGTCGGCTATCCGGTGATCTTCGAGTCGGTCACGCGGGGGCGCAGCCTCGGCAAGCTGGCGATGGGCCTGCGGGTGGTGGGCGACGACGGGGGGCCCGAGCGGTTCCGCCAGGCGCTGTTCCGCGGGCTGGCGGGGATGGTGGAGATCTGGGCGTTCACGGGTGCGCCGGCGCTGATCTCCTCGCTGATCTCGCAGCGGGGCAAGCGGCTGGGCGACGTCTTCGCGGGCACGATCGTGATCGCCGAGCGGGGGCCGCGCGACCAGGGGCACCTCATCGTCATGCCGCCGCCGCTGGCGTCCTGGGCCGCGCGGCTGGAGCTGTCACAGCTGCCCGAGGAGGCGGCGACGGCCGCCCGGCAGTACCTCCTGCGCTGGCACGACCTCTCGCCCGCCGTACGGCACGAGATGGGGGTGCGCATCGCGACGCAGGTGGCGGCCTACGTGTCGCCCGCGGCGCCCGCGGGGGTGCCGCCGCACGCGTACCTGAGCGCCGTGCTGGCCGAGCGGCGGCGACGCGACGCCGCCCGGCTCGCCCGCCAGGCGAGCGTCCGGGCGGGCGGCGTCCAGGCGGGCGGGCCGGTCCCCCCGCCAGGGGCCGACGCGCGTCCCGGCCCGGTGGCCCCGCCCTGGTCCGGCGGGCCCGCCGGACCGCCCCCGGGGGGCCAGATCGGAAGAGCACACGGATGAACTCCAGGCGCGTCATGGAGTGTGAGGGATGACGGGGTCGGGTTGGAAATGGTT
>NZ_JBFAHO010000045.1:0-28238 GCF_040654215.1 Nonomuraea sp. NPDC050733
AAAAAGGAATCCGTCACCGAAATGACGGGGTTGTGCATCATGCACTGGCTTTTAACACACTGTTGAGTTCTCAAGAAACGGACGCGTACTCCCCGATACTGCGAGAGGCACAGACTCCGTATTGCTATCTTATCAGACTTTCCGATCCGGTGTCAAACTCCAGATCGTGATCGTCTGCTAAGTTTCGCCGCCCCGTCTCCGGGGCAACCCGTCCAACTTACCGTGTCACTCTGGCCGTGTCGAATCAACTGGTTTTCCAGTGATGTGGACGCACCCAGAACGACCCGGACCCGCACGTGACATGACACGTCGGCCGGGTGGCTCGCTGTGAAGGGTTTTGCCTGGGGCCCGGCCGCCATCTGGCGTCCGGCTCACTCCCGGGCGAAGACAAAGACTAGGTCGACATCCACCACTCGTCAAATCTCGCCACGCCCCGGCGCGCCTCCTGGCCGGCGCACCATCTCCGATCTGCGCCGGCACAGGCTCAGGGGTCAGGAGCGTGCCGTCAGGGCGCGCACCTGGTCCGCGGAGACGAACAGCTCCGCCGCCATACCGGCCTCGCGCGCCGCCACCACGTTCGCCTCGTTGTCGTCGAAGAAGAGCACGTCCGACGGGGACACTCCCATCCTGTCCGCGCAGATCTCGTACGCCCGCGGGTCCGGCTTGGCCACCCCGATCCGGCACGAGAACGTCAGCGCCGCGAACCTCCCCAGCCACGACCCGTGCCGCGTCTCCCACACCGGCACCAGGTCCTCGATGATGTTGGACAGGAGCCCGAGTCTGCGCCCGTCGTCGGCGAGCTCGCACACCAGCCCGACCATCTCCTCGTCCACCTGGGACCAGCTCTCCAGGTCGGCCCGCAGCAATGCCGGCACGTCGGCGAACCGGGTCCCCAGGTGACCGGCCACCGTCTCCCAGTACGCGGCGCCCTCCTGGCCCGCGTCGTAGGCGGGCCGGCAGGCCCAGTACGCCGGCCAGAAGTTCTCTCCCGGCACACCGGCCAGCTCGACCAGGCGTTCCCTGGCCGCTTCCGTCTGGGTCCGTGCGATCACGCCGTACAGGTCGAAAACGATCACTTCAGGCATGCCTCCGAGCTTATGCGCGTATTCTGCCCCGGTGACGAGCGCCACCCTTGCCCCGAATCCCCCGATTGCCCCGGCGGTTTCCGGTGCCCGCTGGTGGAAAGCATGGGCGATGGGCGTGGTGGCCGGGGTGGCGGCGCTCAGCGGATCCGGCACGTCCTCCCTGAACGGCGACGAGCTGGCCACGATCAGCGCGGCCTCCCGCTCCCTGGCGGGACTGTGGGAGCTGGCCCGGCACATCGACGGGCATTTCCTGCCGTACTACGTGTTCATGCATTTCTGGACCCTGATGGGCACGGCGGAGCTCTGGCTGCGGCTGCCGTCCGCGCTGGCGATCGGGGTGGCGGCGGGCCTGCTCGCCGACCTGGGACGGCGGCTGCACAGCGGCCTGGCGGGGGTGACGGCGGCGGCGGTGTTCGCCGTGCTGCCCTCCGTGTCGTACTACGGGGCGTTCGCCCGGCCGTACGCGTTCGCAGCCGCGGCCGTGGTGTTCTCGCTGTGGACCCTCCACCGCCTCACCGGAACGCCGCGCCGGGGCGGGTGGGTGCTGTACGGGGTGTCGGTCGCGCTTGTGTGCTCGACACACCTGTTCGCGGTGCTGACGCTGCCCGCGCACCTGCCGGTCCTGCTCTCGGCGCTGTCCCGCCGTGAGCTGCTGACCCGGGCCGCGCCGGCGACGGCAGCCGGCTGCGTTCCCGCGCTGGTGCTCGGCCTGGTCGGGTACGGCGAGCGACACGCGGTGAGCTGGATCCAGGAGCGGGGGCCGGAGGTGCTGCTGAAGTTCCCCAAGATGGTGGCGGGGGCGGAGACGGCCGGGGTGATCCTGTTCGCCACGGCGCTCGCCGGTGCGGTGGCACTGTGGCCGCGCGACCGCGCCTGGTCGGGGACGCTGGCGGCCTGGCTCATGGCGCCGCCGCTGCTGCTGCTCACCGTGTCGCTGCTGGTCACGCCGTTGTACGTGGACCGGTACCTGTTCGTCACGTCCCCGGCCCTGGCGCTGCTGGCGGCGCTGGCCGTGGCCGCGGTCCGGCCTCCGGTCGCGGCCGTGGCGGCGGGTTGCCTGCTGGTGGCGGTCACGGCGGTCGCGGGGCTGGACCGGCACACGGAGCTGCGCTCCGCCAACGGAAGGTTCGAGGACTTCCCGGGCGCGGTCCGGCGGGTCACGGCGCGGGAGGGGGACGCGATCGTGTTCGGGCAGAGCTCGGTGCGCGCCGGTTTCGACTACTACGCGGCTTCCGGTCCGGCGGAGGACGTGCTGCGGCTGGGCAAGGCCCCGCAGGCGGACGGGTTCGGGTTCCCCGAGCGCTCGGACGTCGCCGGGGCGCTGCGGGACCGGCGGCGCGTCTGGGTGGTGTGGCGCGGCGCCAAGGCGGCGGGCGCGAAGCTGCCAAGGGTGAAGGCCGTCGAGGAGGCCGGGTTCGAGCGGGCGTCGGCCTGGCACTCGGCCGAGCTGCCGGGCCTGACCGTGGCGCTGTTCACCCGGCCCCGGCTCTGACCGCACGAGTCCTGGCACGCGCGCGGGCCCTCCCCGTGAGGAGAGGGCCCGCGGTGGACAGACGGGGACGCGTCAGCCGGCGACGACGACGCCGCCGACCGACTTCTTGCCGCGCCGCAGCACCAGGAACCGCCCGTGGAGCAGGTCCTCGGCCGCCGGCACGTACGACTCGTCGGCGACCTTGACGTTGTTGAGGTACGCCCCGCCCTCCTTGACCGCACGGCGGGCGGCGGACTTGGACTCCACCAGCCCGCTCTCGGCCATGAGGTCGACCAGCGGCGCCCCGAGCGCCGGCACGACGGCCTTGGGCACCTCGGCCAGCGCGGCCTCCAGCGTCGCGGCGGGCAGCTCCTCCAGCGAGCCCTGGCCGAACAGCGCCTTGGACGCCGCGACGACGGCCGCGAGCTCGTCGGCGCCGTGGACCATCGTGGTGAGGTCCTCGGCGAGCGTGCGCTGCGCCTCACGGGCGAACGGCCGATCGGCCACGGACTTCTCCAGCTCGTCGATCTCCTCGCGCGTGCGGAACGTGAACACCTTGAGCAGGCGGACCACGTCGCGGTCGTCGGCGTTGAGCCAGTACTGGTAGAAGGCGTACGGCGAGGTGAGCGCCGGGTCGAGCCAGACCGCGCCGCCCGCCGTCTTGCCGAACTTGGTGCCGTCGGCCTTGGTGATGAGCTTGCCGGTGAGCGCGTGGACGTGGGCGCCCTCGACGCGGCGGATCAGGTCGACGCCGGCGGTGATGTTGCCCCACTGGTCGCTGCCGCCGACCTGCAGGGTGCAGTCGTGCCGGCGGTACAGCTCCAGGTAGTCGTTGGACTGCAGGATCTGGTAGCTGAACTCGGTGTAGCTGAGCCCGTCGCCGCCGAGCCGGCTCGCCACGGAGTCGCGGGCCAGCATGCGGTTGATCGGGAAGTGCTTGCCGACGTCACGCAGGAAGTCGATGGCCGACAGCTCGGCGGTCCAGTCGAGGTTGCTGACGAGCGCCGCGGCGGTCGGACCGGGCTCGAAGGAGAGGAACTTCTCCACCTGCACCCGGATCTTGCCCACCCACTCGGCGACGACCTCGGTGGTGTTGAGCACCCGCTCGGTGCTGCGGCCGCTGGGGTCGCCGATCAGTCCCGTCGCCCCGCCGACCAGCCCGATCGGCCGGTGGCCGGCCTGCTGGAACCGGGTGAGGATCAGCAGTGTCGCCAGGTTGCCCATGTGCAGGGACGGGGCGGTCGGGTCGAAGCCGGCATAGACCGTGATCGGACCCTTCGACAGCGCCTCGCGCAGGGCCGCGATGTCGGTGGTCTGCGCGAGGACGTCGCGCCATTCGAGCTCGTCCAGAATGTCGGTCACGGTGCTGGCTTTCCGATAGACGGTGGATGGTTACAGCCTGCCCGATCGTGGCCTCGCCCCGCCACTTGGATACGCTCGGCAACCATGTGGAGGGTCCGTCGCGAGCTGGCCGTTTTGAAGATCTTAGGGGCTCTGGGGTGCACGGGTCTCGCGGTCTTCTGGTACGTGAACGGAGACCTGCGCGGGGTGCTGCTGGCGGTGCCGGCGGCGCTTCTCGTGGGCGCCATGGGGCTGCGGGACGTGCTCGTCCCCGTGCGGCTGTCGGTCGCGGAGGACGGGATCACGGTGGCGCACGGGTTCGCGGGGCGGCGGCACGTGGCGTGGGAGGACATCCGGGACGTCAAGGTGGACGTGCGCCGCAGGTACGGCCTGCGCAGCGAGATGCTGGAGATCGACACCGGCGACCACCTGCACCTCTTCAGCGCTCACGAGCTGGGTGTCTCTCCCACCGAGGTGGCGGCGGCGCTGCGGCGGCGCGGCACGTGAGCCCGGTACGGCGACACGGTCGGGTCGCCGTCGATCCAGAACCTCCACGGCGTGTCCTTGGCCGTGGAGATCCCGGTGCGCGGGCCTGACCTGATCGTCTCCGGCTCGGGCGGGACTCCCGCCAGCACGGCGGCGGCCCCGGCGGGCACTCCGGTCAGACCGGTCAGACCGGCCATATCGGTCAGATCGGCCGGGAGGCCGTGGCCGCTCGCGCCCTCGCGTATCGCGTCGAGCCCGTTGTGCTCGCGCAGCAGGCCGAGGGCGGTCGCCAGGCGCGCGGGGCCCCGGGCGAGGTCGCGGTCGGGGACCCGGCGTGGCGCCGCGGCGGGGGCGCGGCCGTTGCCGGAGCGCCGCAGCCGGGCCAGCTCGTGCCCGGCCACGATCTCCCCGGCGCGCAGCAGCACGGCCGACCCGTGGCCCTCCGGCAGGCACACCAGGTTGGCGCAGAAGTGCATGCCGTAGGTGAAGTACACGTACAGGTGGCCCGGCGGCCCGAACATCACCGCGTTGCGGGGCGTCCTGCCCCGGTAGGTGTGGGCGGCCGGGTCCTCGCCCGGCCCGCCGTACGCCTCGACCTCGGTGAGCCGCACCGCGACCGTTCCGTCGGCGCCGCCGTGGACGAGGACGCGCCCGAGCAGGTCGGGCGCCACCTCGTGGGACGGCCGGTCGAAGAACGAGCGCGGCAGCGGCTCGGAGGTCAGGAGCCCGCCGCCCACGCCGCCTGGGCGTCGACGGCCTCGCGCAGCGCGGAGAGCTGGTCGCGCACGCGGTCGGGGGCGGTGCCGCCGTGGGCCTTGCGCGCGGCCAGCGCGCCGGGCACGTTGAGCACGTCGCGGACGTCGGGCGTCAGGTGCTCCGACACCTTGATCAGCTCCTCGTCGGTGAGGTCGCCCAGGTCCTTGTCGTAGGACTGGCAGTAGACGACCAGGTGGCCGACGGCCTCGTGCGCCTCGCGGAAGGCGACGCCACGCCGTACGAGCAGCTCGGCGAGGTCGGTGGCCAGGGCGAACCCGTCGGGCGCCGACGCCTGGAGCCGGGCGGTGTTGACCCGCATGGTGGCGACGAGGCCGGCCATCGCGGGCAGGACGAGCAGGAGGGTGTCGACGGCGTCGAAGACCGGCTCCTTGTCCTCCTGCAGGTCGCGGTTGTAGGTGAGCGGCAGGCCCTTGAGGGTCGTCAGCAGCGACATGAGGTTGCCGATGAGGCGGCCGGACTTGCCGCGGGCCAGCTCGGCCACGTCAGGGTTCTTCTTCTGCGGCATGATCGACGAGCCGGTGGAGTAGGCGTCGTCCATCTCGATCCAGCGGAACTCCTGCGAGGCCCAGAGCACGATCTCCTCGCCGAGCCTGGACAGGTGCACGCCGATCATGGCGGCGTCGAAGAGGAACTCGGCGGCGAAGTCGCGGTCGGACACGGCGTCCATCGAGTTGGGCGCGGCGCTGTCGAAGCCCAGCTCGGCGGCCACCGCCTGCGGGTCGAGCGGCAGCGACGAGCCGGCCAGCGCGCCCGCGCCGAGCGGCGAGACCGCGGCGCGCCTGTCCCAGTCGGTGATCCGGTCGATGTCGCGGGCGAAGGCGTGGACGTGGGCGAGCAGCTGGTGGCCGAAGGACACCGGCTGGGCGTGCTGCAGGTGCGTCATGCCGGGCGCGGCGGTGTCGGCGTGCTGCTCGGCCTGCTCCATCAGCGCCGTCTCCAGCTCCACCAGCCGGGAGACGACGGTGCGGGCGTGGTCGCGCAGGTAGAGGCGCAGGTCGGTGGCGATCTGGTCGTTGCGGCTGCGGCCGGCGCGCAGCTTGCCGCCGAGCGAGCCGAGCCGCTCCAGCAGGCCGCGCTCCAGCGCGGTGTGCACGTCCTCGTCGGCGACCGTCGGCCGGAACTCGCCGGCCTTGCAGGCGCGCTCCAGGTCGTCCAGCGCGCCGATCATGCGGTCGAGCTCCTGGTCGTCCAGCAGCCCGGCGCGGTTGAGCACGCGGGCGTGCGCGCGGGACGCCGCCAGGTCGTACGGCACGAGCCGCCAGTCGAAGTGCACGCTCACCGACAACCGGGTCAGCGCGTCGGCCGGGCCCCCCTCGAAGCGTCCGCCCCACAGCCGCATCGGCTTCGCCTCACTCACCGTCATCTCCTCCTGGTCAAGTCTCATGGTCGCGCCGGTGCGGGATCACCTGGGCGACCATAGTGCACGTCAGCCATGCCTGGCGTTCCGGGCCGCCGCGATCTTCGCGGGCAGGCTGAAGAGCTGGACGAAGCCCCTGGCGAGGGACTGGTCGAAGCTGTCACCGGTGTCGTAGGTCGCCAGCGAGAAATCGTACAGCGAGTCGTCGGAGCGCCGGCCGGTGACGGTGGCGCGCCCGCCGTGCAGGGTCATGCGGATCTCGCCGGAGACGTGCCGCTGGGCGTCGTCGATGAACGCGTCGAGGGCGTGCTTGAGCGGCGAGAACCACAGGCCGTCGTAGACGAGCTCGCTCCACCGCTGGTCGACGCCGCGCTTGAAGCGGGCCAGGTCGCGCTCGACGGTGACGTTCTCCAGCTCCATGTGGGCGGTGATCAGCGCGATGGCGCCGGGCGCCTCGTACACCTCGCGGGACTTGATGCCGACGAGGCGGTCCTCGACCATGTCGATGCGGCCGACGCCCTGCGCGCCCGCGCGCCTGTTGAGCTCCTCGATCACCTGGTACGGGGTCAGGGAGCGGCCTTCGAGCATGACCGGGACGCCCTGCTCGAAGGTGATGACGACCTCGTCGGGGTCGCGCGGGACGGACGGGTCGGCGGTGTAGGCGTAGACGTCCTCGCTCGGACCGTTCCAGATGTCCTCCAGGAAGCCGGTCTCGACGGCGCGGCCCCAGAGGTTCTGGTCGATCGAGAAGGGGTTCTTCTTGGTGGTCTCGATCGGCAGGCCCTTCTGCTCGGCGAACTCGATCGCCTTGTCGCGGGTCCAGGCGAAGTCGCGGGCCGGGGCGACGACGCGCAGGTCTGGGGCGAGGGCGGCCAGGCCGGCCTCGAAGCGGACCTGGTCGTTGCCCTTGCCGGTGCAGCCGTGGGAGACGACCGTGCCGCCGAACCGCTTGGCCGCCGAGACGAGGTGCTTGACGATGAGCGGCCGCGACAGTGACGACAGCAGCGGGTAGCGGTCCATGTAGAGGGCGTTGGCGCGCAGGGCGGGCACGCAGAAGTCGGCGGCGAACTCCTCCTTGGCGTCCACCACGACCGACTCCACGGCTCCGCAGTCCAGGGCGCGCTTCTGGATGGCCTCCATGTCCTCGCCGCCCTGGCCGAGGTCCACCGCGACGGCGACGACCTCCGCGTCCATCTTCTCGGCGAGGAACGGGATGGCCACGGAGGTGTCCAGACCTCCGGAGAACGCGAGAACAACTCTCTCGGACATGATCGGAAAAACCTCTCAGAGTGGGTCAGGCGCGGCGGTCGGCGACCTTGAGCAGGGCCTCGGCCACCGTCCCGCCGCCCTGCGGGTCGCGGCTGATGACGAGGATCGTGTCGTCACCGGCGACCGTGCCCAGGATGGACTCCCAGTCGGCGTGGTCGATGGCTGAGGCCAGGAACTGCGCGGCCCCGGGCGGGGTGCGGACGATGACCAGGTTGGCGGACGCCTCGGCCGAGACCAGGAGCTCCTCGGCGATGCGGTGCAGCCGCGCGGCGGGCGACTCCCCGGTGCCGAGCCGGGCCAGCGGGATCCGGCCGCCGCCCTCGCCGGGCAGCGCGTAGACCAGCGAGCCGTCCTCGGCGCGCAGCTTGAGCGCGCCCAGCTCGTCGAGGTCGCGGGACAGCGTGGCCTGGGTGACCTCGACGCCGCTCTCGGCGAGCAGTTTGGCCAGCTCGGGCTGGGAGCGCACCGGCTGCCGTTCGAGCAGGTCGGTGATCTTCGCCTGGCGGGCCACCTTGGTCATCGGGATCGTCATGCCGAGGTCACCAGCCAGTGCAGGAGCGCCTTCTGGGCGTGCAGGCGGTTCTCGGCCTGGTCCCACACGGCGCTGCGCGGCCCTTCGAGGACGTCCTCGGTGATCTCGTAGCCGCGGTAGGCGGGCAGGCAGTGCAGCACGATCACGTCGTCGGCGGCGTTCTCCAGCAGCCCGGCGTTCACCTGGTACGGCATGAGCGCGGCCACCCGCTCCTCCTTGCCGTCCTGCCCCATGGACACCCAGGTGTCGGTGGCGACGATGTGCGCCCCGGCGACCGCGGCGGCCGGGTCGGACGTCACCAGGGCCGAGCCGCCGGTACCGGCGGCGATGGCGGCGGCCCGGTCGAGGACGGCGGCGTCGGGCTGATAGCCGGCCGGCGCGCCGATGCGCACGTGCATGCCGGCGGTGGCGCAGCCCAGCAGGTAGGAGTTGGCCATGTTGTTGGCGCCGTCGCCGAGGTAGGCGAGCGTGAGCCCGGCCGTGCGGCCGAACCGCTCGCGGACCGTCTGCAGGTCGGCGAGGATCTGGCAGGGGTGGTACTCGTCGGTGAGGGCGTTGACCACGGGAACGCCGGAGGCGGAGGCCATGGCGTCGATCCGCTCCTGGCCGGAGGTGCGCCACACGATCGCGGCGACCTGGCGCTCCAGCACGCGGGCGGTGTCCTCGATCGGCTCGCCGCGGCCCATCTGGGAGGATCCGCCGTCGATGACGAGCGGCAGTCCGCCCAGCTCGCCGACGCCCACGGCGAACGACACGCGGGTCCGGGTGGACGGCTTGTCGAACAGCACGGCGACGGTCTTCGGGCCCTCGAACGGGCGGTGGCCGTAGCGGTCCTTCTTCATGGTCTCGGCCAGGTCGAGCACCTCGGCCTGCTCGGCGGGCGTGAGGTCGTCGTCCCGCAGGAAGTGCCGGGTCACGGGGTGGCCTCCGTCAGGATCGCGGGGAACGCGGACACGAGCGCGTCGATCTCCTCGGCCGTGACGACCAGCGGCGGGGCGAGTCGTACGGCGTCGGGCTGCAGGGCGTTGACGAGGAAGCCGGCGCGCGCGGCGGCCTCCTGGACGCGGGGCGCGACGGGCTGCTCCAGCACGGTGGCCAGCCACAGGCCGCGGCCCCGCACCCCCTTGAGCAGCGGGTGGTCGATCGCCTCCAGGCCGTCGCGCAGCCGGCGGGCGGCCCGCTGGACGTGGTCGAGGTCGACGTTGTCGAGCACGGCCAGGGCGGCGGCGCACGCGACGGGGTTGCCGCCGAAGGTGGAGCCGTGGTCACCCTTGTCGAACAGCGTGCCGGCCTGGCCGAAGCCGACGCAGGCGCCGATCGGCAGGCCGCCGCCGAGGCCCTTGGCGAGGGTGAGGATGTCGGGGGTGAAGCCGTCGGCCTGGTGGGCGAACCAGTGGCCGGTCCGGCCGATCGCGGACTGGATCTCGTCGGCGACGAGCAGCGCTCCGGTGGCGTCGCAGATCTCACGGGCCGCCGCCAGGTAGCCCTCGGGCGGCGGTACGACACCGGCCTCACCCTGGGTGGGCTCCAGGAAGACGGCGATGGTGTCGCCGTTCACGGCCTCCTTGAGCGCGTCGGCGTCGCCGTAGGGGACGAAGCGGACGTCCACCGGGAACGGGCCGAACTGGTCGCGGATGGCCTTCTTGCCGGTCAGCGACAGGGCGCCGATGGTGCGGCCGTGGAAGCCGTTCTCGGCGGCGACGAAGTGGGTGCGGCCCTCGCGCCGGCCGTACTTGAGGGCGAGCTTGTAGGCCGCCTCGTTGGCCTCGGTGCCGGAGTTGGCGAAGAAGACGCGGGCGGGCGCGTCCAGCAGCTCCAGGAGCCGCTCGGCGAGCAGCACCTCGGGCTCGTGCAGGAACAGGTTGCTGGTGTGGGCGATCGTCGCCACCTGGCGGGTGACCGCCTCGACCAGCGCCGGGTGGGCGTGGCCGAGGGAGGTGACCGCGATGCCGCCGATGAAGTCGAGGTACTCCTTGCCGTCCACGTCCCACACGCGGGTGCCCTCGCCGCGGGCCAGCGCGACCGGCGGCACGCCGTAGTTGGGCATGAACGCCCGCTCGAACCTGTCGTACAGGCTGGGCCGATCACTCATCGGGCATCACCATGGTTCCGATTCCTTCGTCGGTGAAGATCTCCAGCAGCAGCGCATGGGGGACACGGCCGTCGAGGACGTGCGCCTGCGGCACTCCTCCCCGCACCGCGGTCAGGCACGCCTCCATCTTGGGCACCATGCCGCTGGACAGGTTGGGCATCAGGTCTTCCAGCTCGGCCGCGTTCAGCTTGTCGATCACGTCGGTGTCGTCGGGCCAGTTGGCGTACAGGCCCTCGACGTCGGTGAGGACGATGAGCTTGTCGGCGCCGAGCGCGACCGCGAGCGCGGCGGCGGCGGTGTCGGCGTTGACGTTGTAGACCTCGCCGTTCTCGCCGCGCGCGACGCTGGAGACGACCGGGACGCGGCCGTCGTCGATGAGCGCGCGCACCGCGCCGGGCTCGACCCGGACGATGTCGCCGACCTGGCCGATGTCGACGGGCTCGCCGTCGACGATGGCGTGCTTGCGCTCGGCGGTGAACAGGTGGGCGTCCTCGCCGGACAGGCCGACCGCGAACGGCCCGTGCCGGTTGATCAGGCCGACCACGTCGCGATTGACCTGGCCGACCAGCACCATCCGGACCACCCGCATGGCCTCGGGCGTGGTGACCCGGAGCCCCGCGGTGAAGGTGGACTCGATCCCGAGCCGCTCGAGGTGCTCGCTGATCTGGGGGCCGCCGCCGTGGACGACGACCGGCCGCAGCCCGGCGTGGCGCAGGAAGACGACGTCCTGGGCGAAGCCCGCCTTGAGCGCCTCCTCGGTCATCGCGTTGCCGCCGTACTTGATGACGACGGTCGCGCCGTGGAAGCGGGTCAGCCAGGGCAGCGCCTCGATGAGCGTGCCGGCCTTGGCGTGCGCGCCGTTGACCCGGACCACCGACCCGCCGGGTGACAGGCCGGTCATGAGGAGTACGCCGAGTTCTCGTGGACGTACGCGGCGGTCAGGTCCGTGGTGTGGACGGTCGCCGACTGGGTGCCCGCCGACAGGTCGACCGTGATCGTCACGTCGCGGGGCCGCATGTCCACCTTGGAGCGGTCGTCGCCGACGGCGCCGCCGCGGCAGATCCAGATGCCGTTGATGGCCACGTTGACCCGGTCGGGCTCGAACACGGCACTGGTGGTGCCGACGGCGGCGAGCACGCGGCCCCAGTTGGGGTCCTCGCCGTGGACGGCGCACTTCAGCAGGTTGGAGCGGGCGACGGCGCGGCCGACGGTGACGGCGTCGTCCTCGGAGGCGGCGCCGACGACCTCGATGGCGATGGCCTTGGTGGCGCCCTCGGCGTCCACGAGGAGCTGCCTGGCCAGGTCGGCGCAGACCTCGGTGACCTTCTGCTCGAACTCGGCCAGGTCGGGCACGACGCCGGACGCGCCGCTGGCCAGCAGCAGCACGGTGTCGTTGGTGGACATGCAGCCGTCGGTGTCGAGCCGGTCGAAGGTGCGGGAGGTGGCCCGGCGCAGCACGGCGTCGAGCTGGCCGCTGGTCAGGTCGGCGTCGGTGGTGATCACGCAGAGCATGGTGGCCAGGGCGGGGGCGAGCATGCCGGCGCCCTTGGCCATGCCGCCGACCATGTAGCCGTCGGCCCGCTTGAACGAGATCTTGGAGACGGTGTCGGTGGTGCGGATGGCGTCGGCCGCGGCCAGGCCGCCGTCGCGGGAGAGCTGTGAGGCGGCCTGCTCCACGCCGGGCAGCAGCGCGTCCATCGGCAGCCGCTCGCCGATCAGGCCGGTGGAGCAGACGGCGATCTCGCCGGCGGAGTCGCCGAGCGTCTCGGCCGTCTTCTCGGCGGTGGCGTGGGTGTCCTGGAAGCCCTCGGGGCCGGTGCAGGCGTTGGCGCCGCCGGAGTTGAGGACGACCGCCCGCACCCTGCCGCCGCGCAGGACCTGCTCCGACCACAGCACGGGGGCGGCCTTCACGCGGTTGGCGGTGAAGACGCCGGCGGCGGCGCGGCTGGGCCCGTCGTTGACGACGAGGGCGAGGTCGCGGGCGGCGCCGGACTTGATGCCGGCGGCGACGCCCGCGGCCCGGAAGCCGAGAGGGGCGGTGACGCTCATGGGGCGACTCCTGTCGTGGGGAGACCGAGCTCTTCCGGCAGGCCGAGCGCGAGGTTGGCGCTCTGGAGCGCCCCTCCGGCCGTGCCCTTGGTGAGGTTGTCGATGGCGATGACGGCGATGAGGCGGCCGGCGCGCTCGTCGAGCGTCACCTGCACGGCCGCGGTGTTGGCGCCGTAGGTCATGGAGGTGGCGGGCCAGACGCCCTCCGGCAGGAGCCGCACGAACGGCTCGGTGGCCAGGGCGCTCTCGTAGGCGTCGCGGACGGCCGCGCGGGTGAGGCCCGGAGCGGCGGGGGCCGAGCAGGTGGCGAGGATGCCGCGGCTCATCGGGGCCAGCGTCGGGGTGAACGACACGCGCACCGGTGTGCCGGCGACGGCCGACAGGCCCTGCTCCATCTCGGGGGTGTGGCGGTGCACGCCGCCCACGCCGTACGCGCTGACCGAGCCCATGACCTCGCTGCCGAGCAGGTTGGGCTTGAGCGACTTGCCGGCGCCGCTGGTGCCGCTGGCGGCCACCACGACGACGTCGGGCTCGGCCAGGCCGGCGGCGAAGGCGGGGAACAGGGCGAGCAGGACGGAGGTGGGGTAGCAGCCGGGGACGGCGACGCGGCGGGCGCTCTTGAGCAGCTCGCGCAGGCCGGGCAGCTCGGGCAGGCCGTAGGGCCAGGTGCCGGCGTGCTCGCCGCCGTAGAACTCCTGCCAGGCGGCGGGGTCGGCGAGCCGGTGGTCGGCGCCGCAGTCGACCACGAGCGTGTCGTCGCCCAGCCCTGCGGCGACGGCCGCGGAGTGGCCGTGCGGCAGCGCGAGAAAGACGACGTCGTGACCGGCGAGCGCCTCGGCGGTGGTCTCCTCGATGACCCGGCCGGCCAGCGGCGCGAGGTGCGGCTGGTGAGCGCCGAGCGGGCTGCCGGCGCTGGAGGCCGCGGTCAGCGCGCCGATCTCGAACTCGGGGTGGCCGAGCAGCAGCCGGAGCAGCTCGCCTCCCGCGTAGCCGCTGGCTCCCGCGACCGCCGCCCTCATCCTGACCTCCACGCTTGCATAGTCATGCATGATACCTCATGTCCTTGCTAGGAGAAATGATGCACGGCACGGCAAGAACATGCAAGTCGGAGGGGGTCCGGCACGCCGCCGCGCCGGGCGTTCCCGCTGGGCAACGGGCGAACGGAATGTTGCTCTAGCGGACCGTACCTACCGGTCGGTACTGTGAGCCTTCCGGACCAGCCGTCTCATCGCGGGAGTCTTGCGCATGACGCTCACTCATGCCCAGGTCGAAGCCCAGCTCACCGGGCCCGGCCAGCTGTTCGAGGTGGAGGAGATCGGCCACACCGGGGTGCGCACCTGGAAGCACGCGCCCGCCCACTTCCGAGCCCTGCTGGACATCAGCCGCTTCCACGGCGACAAGGTGTTCCTCGTCTACGAGGACGAGCACATCACCTTCGAGGAGCACTACCGGCGGGTGGCGGCGCTGGCCACCCGGCTCGTGGAGGACTACGGGATCGCCAAGGGCGACCGGGTGGCCGTGGCCATGCGCAACTACCCCGAATGGGTCACCGCCTTCTCGGCCGTACTCGCCGCCGGCGGGATCGCCGTGCCGTTGAACGCGTGGTGGACCGAGCCCGAGCTGGCCTACGGCGTCTCCGACTCGGGCGCCAAGGTGCTGATCGCCGACGGTGAGCGCGCCGCCCGGCTGGCCTCGACCGGCCTGCCGCTCATCGTGGCCCGGGGAGAGGCGCCGCCCGGCGCCCGTACGCTCGCCGAGGTCATGGGCGAGCCCGGGCCTGACGCGCGGCTCCCGGACGTCGAGCTGTCGCCCGAGGACCCGGCCACGATCTTCTACACCTCCGGGACGACCGGCCGGCCCAAGGGCGCGCTCGGCAGCCACCGCAACCTCGGCCAGTCCCCCATGACCGTCGCCTACGGCCTCATGCGCGCGGTCGCCCTGGCCGGCAAGGACGTCTCCGAGGCCGCCGGCCAGCGCCGGGTGACGCTGCTGACCGTGCCGCTGTTCCACGTCACGGGGTGTTTCTCGGCGCTGACCACGACGATGTTCAGCGGCGGCGGGCTGGTGCTCATGTACAAGTGGGATGCCGGGCAGGCGCTGCGGCTCATCGAGCGCGAGCGCGTCACCGTCATGATCGGCGTGCCCACCAACGCCTGGCAGCTCATGTCGCATCCGGACTTCGGCGCGCACGACCTGTCCTCGCTCACCACCCTCGGGTACGGCGGCGCGCCGGCCCCGCCCAAGCTGCTGGAGCGCATCACCTCCAACCTGCCCCAGCGGGCCACCTCCAACGGCTACGGCATGACGGAGACGACCGCGCTGGCCATCGGCAACGGCGGCCCCGACTACCTGGCCCGGCCCGACAGCATCGGCCTGCCCTCGGCCGTGGTGGACGTGCGCGTGGTGGACCCGGCCGGCAAGGAGCTGCCGCGCGGCGAGGTGGGCGAGCTGTGCGTACGAGGGCCGAACGTCATCATGGGCTACTGGAACAATCCCCAGGCGACCGCCGAGACGTTCGTCGACGGCTGGCTGCACACGGGCGACCTGGCCAGGATGGACGAGGAGGGCTTCGTCTACATCGTCGACCGGGCCAAGGACATGGTGATCCGGGGCGGGGAGAACGTCTACTGCGCCGAGGTCGAGGCAGCGCTGTTCGAGCACCCGGCCGTGGACGACGCCGCGGTGATCGGCGTCCCGCACGACGAGCTGGGCGAGGAGGTGGGCGCGGTGGTCCACCTGGCGCCCGGCGCCTCGGTCACCGACGGGGAGCTGCGGGAGTTCCTGGCCGGCCGGATCGCCAAGTTCAAGATCCCGATGCACGTTTGGTTCCGGGAGGAGGAGCTGCCGCGCAACCCGGGCGGGAAGATCCTCAAGACCCGCCTGCGCAGGGAGATCCTCGGCCCGTAGCGCCGTCACCCCACCCCCCAGGCCGCCGGACGCCCGTCCGGCGGCCTTTTTCGCGCGCGTACGGCCAGGTCGGCGCGGAGATAGGCACCCGCATTACCTGACGCGTAATCGCGGGGCCCCCACCCCCGATGACATCTTTTCGGTTGTCGGCACCGGGCGCACCGGCCGGACCGGCAGACAGAACGACACCGAGAAGGAGCCATGATGACCGCCGTGACCGTCACCACCGACCGGGCCAAGTTCCTGCGCCTCGCGCTGGCCGCCGACGCGGCCGTCACCGGGGTCAACGGCCTCGCCTACCTGGTCGCCGCGGGGCCGCTCTCCGGGCTGCTCGGGCCGGACGCCGGCCTGCTGCGCGGGATCGGGGCCTTCCTCCTCGTGTACGCCGCGGCCGTCGGCGTGCTGGCGAGCCGCCGGACCGTCAGCGTCGCCGGCACCAGGGCGGTGATCGGGCTGAACCTGGCCTGGACCCTCGCGAGCCTGGCCGCCGCGATCGAGGCGTCCGGCGAGTTCACGACGCCCGGCCTGATCTGGACGGTCCTGCAGGCGCTCGTGGTCGCGGTCTTCGCCGAACTGCAGATCATGGGCCTGCGCCGCCTCCGCTGACTCCCCGGCTTACCCCACATAGAACCGAAATTTCGTACGAAAGGCTGAAAAATCATGAACGCTGAGCTTGTCGAGCGCTACGTCGCCGCCTGGAACGAGACCGACGCCGCCGCCCGCGCCAAGGCCGTCGCCGAGCTGTGGACCGAGGAGGCCACCTACACCGACCCGCTGGCCCAGGTGCGGGGCCAGGACGCGATCGCCGCCGTGATCGAGGGCGCGCAGGGCATGTTCCCCGGCCTCGTCTTCAGCGCCGGAGAGGTGTTCGACGCCCACAACAACGTCGCCCGCTTCACCTGGCACCTGGGCCCCGAGGGCGGGGAGCCGGTGGCGGTCGGGTTCGACGTGGTGGAGCTGGCCGAGGACGGCAGGATCGCCCGGGTGCTCGGGTTCCTGGACAAGGTCCCCACCGCGTGACCTTCCGCCGAACGGCCCCCGGGGTGTCTCCCGGGGGCCGTTTCGCGTACCGGAAAAGTGTTTGCGGCGCCCGTCCGCGAACAGGACAATCAGCGCCTGTGCCGACACGCCTCCGCCATCTGCTCCGCCGCCTCATGCCCGACCTGGGCCCGCTGCGCGACTCCCGCGACTACCGGCTGCTGACCGCCTCGGGCGTGGTGACCATGTTCGGCACGTTCATCACCGTCGTGGCGGTCCCGTACCAGATGAAGGAGCTGACCGGCTCCCCCGTCGCGGTCGGGCTGGTGAGCCTCGCGGAGTTCGTGCCGATGGTGGTGTGCGGGCTGTGGGGCGGGGCGATCGCCGACGCCCTCGACCGGCGCAAGGTCATCCTGCTCGGCGAGCTGGGCCTCGCCGTGACCTCGGCGATGCTCACGGTCAACGCGCTGCTGCCCGACCCGCAGGTGTGGGTGCTGTACGTGGTGGGCGCGCTCTCGACCGGCATCGGCTCGCTGCAGCGGCCCAGCCTGGAGTCCCTGACGCCGCAGGTCGTGCGGCACGACCAGCTCGGCGCCGCCGCCGTCCTGCAGAGCCTGCGCTGGAACGTCGGCGCGATCGTCGCCCCCGCCCTCGGCGGCCTGCTGGTGACCTCGTTCGGCACGGCCACCGCGTTCGCTGCCGACACCCTGAGCTTCGTCCTGTCGCTGCTGCTGCTCCTGCGGACGACCTCGCGTCCGCCGGCCGAGGGCGCCGCCCCCGCGTCACTGCGCTCGCTGGTCGAGGGCATCCGCTACGCCGTGGGCCGGCGCGACCTCATGGGCACGTACCTCGTGGACATCGCGGCGATGGTGTTCGCCATGTCCACGGCGCTGTTCCCGTTCCTGGCCGACCAGCTCGGCGCGGCGCGGGCGCTCGGCCTGCTCTACTCGGCGGGAGCCGTGGGCGGCCTGGTGGCCTCGCTCACGGGCGGCTGGACGTCCCGGGTCCACCGGCAGGGCCTCGGCGTGATCCTCGCGGCGGCCGTGTGGGGCGCCGCGGTGGCCCTGGCCTCGGTCGCCTCCAGCGTGTGGCTGGTGTTCGCCTGCCTGGCGCTGGCGGGCGCGGCCGACATGATCAGCGGCATCTTCCGGATGACGATCTGGAACCAGACGATCCCGGAGGAGCTGCGCGGGCGCCTGGCGGGCATCGAGCTGCTCTCGTACGCCAGCGGCCCGATGCTGGGCAACGCGGCGCCGGGCTGATGGCCGGCTGGGGCGGCGCGAGGTTCTCGCTCGGAGCGGGCGGGCTGCTGTGCGTGGCGGCGGTGGCGGGCCTCGCCGCGGCGCTGCCCGGGTTCCGGAGGTACGACGCGCGCACGGACGAGCACGCGCTGGCCGAGAAGGCGCGCCGCGCGGAGCGGCAGGTCACGGCCTGACCGGTGTCACTCGCTCTCGCGCCACCCGTCGTACTCCTCCACCAGGGCGTCGACCCGCTCCCAATGTGCTTCGTCCAGCCCCTCGGCCACGATGAGCCACTGCGCGTCCTCGGCGTCGTCCTCCCCGGCCAGGGTCTCGCGTACGACGCGGGGCGTGCCGAGCTCGGGGAACCACTCGCCCAGCGTCTCCGCCACCTCCTCGGCGTCGTCCCGCTCGCCGAACACCAGCAACTGCCTCATGCCATGGCATTGTGCCGTAGTTTTATCAAACGCCGCGTGTTGCTGGGTTTACTGACCGTGAACGCGCTAGCTTGTTACCGTAGGACCATGACGGCAGAAGCGGTGAGCCTGGAGATGGAACCACCTTCGCGACCCGACTGGGTCACCCCGCCCCCGGGAGGCTTCAAGGCCGAGGACCTCGATCACATTCCGGATTTGCCTGCGCACACAGAGTTGCTTGATGGAAGCTTGGTCCTCGTAAGCCCCCAGCGAGACTTCCACACCTCGATGCTGTTTCTCCTCCACAGCGAGTTGCGCAGAGCAGCCCCGGCGGACTACCGGGTCAGGCGGGAGATGAGCGTCATACTGGGGCCGGACCAGCGTCCGGAGCCCGACCTCATCGTCATTCCCAGCGCCGTCACCCAGCTCAACGCCACCTACTATCACGGCAGCGATGTCGTCCTCGCCGTCGAGGTGGTCTCACCGGAGTCGAAGACTCGCGATCGGGAGCGCAAGCCGGTCCTCTATGCCAAGGCCGGTATCCGGCACTTCTGGCGCGTCGAGGAAAACGACGAGAAGCCCGTCGTCTATGTGTACGAACTCGACCCGGCCACGCGCACCTACGTGCCCACCGGCATCTTCCACGACCGCCTCAAGGTGACCGTCCCGTTCGACATCGACATCGACCTCACCGAGATCGAGCGGATCTGACGCACACGACGAAGGGCCCGGTACCTCCGTACCGGGCCCTTCCCCTGTGGATCGTCAGGCGCCGCGGAGCTGAGCCCCCACGCGGTCGGCCGCCAGTGCCACCGCCGCGTCACGTGCCGCCGTCGTCTCCTCGACCGTCAGCGTGCGGTCCTGGGCGCGGAAGCGCAGCGTGTACGCCAGCGACTTGTTGCCCTCGCCCACCTGCTCACCGGTGTAGACGTCGAACAGCCGGATCGACTCCAGCAGCTCCCCTGCCCCGTCGCGCAGCGCCGTCGCCACGTCGGCCTCCGGCGTGAAGTCGGGGACGATGAGCGCCACGTCCTGCGTCGCCACCGGGTAGGCCGACACCCGCGGGGCGTCCACCGGGCCGGGCAGGGCGGCCTCCAGCCGAGACAGCTCCAGCTCCATGGCCGAGGTGCGCGGCGGCAGGCCGTACGCCTCGATGACGCGCGGGTGCAGCTCGCCGGCGTGGCCGACGAGCGTGTCGCCCACGTAGAGGGCCGCGCAGCGGCCCGGGTGCCACGGCTCGTGCTGGTCGGCGACGACCGACAGCTCGATCCCGGCCTCGGCGGCGACGAGCCGGGCGGCCTGCACCGCGTCGGCCCAGCACTCCTGGCGCCCGTGCCCCCACCATCCGGACCGCTCGAACTCGCCGGCCAGCACGACCGCGACGCGGCGCGGCTGGTCGGGCAGGGCCGCCTCGATCCCGGCCAGCTCCTCCTCCGTCGGCCTGCGCTCCACACCGGGCGTCGGAGCGGTGTCCGGGCCGTCCTCGCGCGGCCGGTACACCGAGCCGGACTCGAACAGCGCCACGTCGGTGAAGCCGCGCCCCACATTGCGGGCCAGCGTCTTGAGCAGGCCCGGCAGCAGCGTGGTGCGCAGCAGCGGCTCGTCGTCGGCCAGCGGGTTGACCAGGCGCGCGGCCCGGCGGCGGGCGTCGTCGGCCGGAAGCTGCAGGCGGTCGAAGTCGCTGTCGCCGATGAACGGGTAGGCCAGCACCTCGACGTACCCGGCGGCGGCCAGGGCCCGGCCGACGCGCCTGCGCAGCCGCTGCCCCTCGGTCAGCCCGGCCCCGGCGGGCGCCTTGGGCAGGACCGACGGCAGGTGCTCGTAGCCCTCCAGGCGGATGACCTCTTCGGCCAGGTCGTTGGGGTCGGTGAGGTCGGGCCGCCAGGACGGGGGCGTCACCGTGATCATGTCGGGGCCGCTGACGGCGAGCCTGGCCGCCAGCTCGCCGCCGGTCACCACGCCGGTCGGGTCGACGGCTCCCCTGCGCACGGCCGGCTCGTCGCCGTCGGTCACGGTGCAGCCGATCTGCTCCAGCCGGTGGACGACGGTCTCCTTGGTGTACGGGACGCCGGCGACGACGCCGGGGTAGCCGGCCGGGATGGCGATGCGGGGCGGCTCCGCCTCGGTCTCGGCGTGGGTGACCGCGTGGCCCGCGGTGCCGCCGCCCAGCTCGGCGAGGAGCCGCACGGCCCGCCACGACGCGGCCAGCGGCAGCTCGCGGTCGACGCCGCGCTCGAACCGCTTGGACGCCTCCGACACCAGCTTGTGCCGGCGCGACTCGCGGGAGATGCCGGTGGCCGAGAAGTGGGCCGCCTCGATGACGATGTCGGTCGTGGTGTCGGAGATCTCGCTGTCCAGGCCGCCCATCGTGCCGGCCATCGACAGCGGGCCCGCCTGGTCGGTGATGAGGATGTCGTCGGGGTCGAGGTCGCGGACCACGTGGTCGAGCGTCTCCAGCCGCTCGCCGGGCAGCGCCCGCCGTACGACGATCTCGCCGGTCAGCTTGGCCCGGTCGAAGGCGTGCAGCGGCTGGCCGAGCTCCAGCATGACGTAATTGGTGACGTCGACGGCCAGCGACACCGGCCGCATGCCGGCGCGCGCCAGCCGTACGCGCATCCACAGCGGGCTCTGCGCGGCCGGATCGAAGCCGGTGACCTCGCGCAGCACGAACCGGTCGCAGGAGGACGGGTCGGCGATCGAGGCGGGCCAGGCCGTGCCCTCGGCCGGGGGCGGCTCGACCGCGGCGGGGTCGCGGAACGGCACGCCGAACGCGATCGCCGCCTCACGGGCCACGCCCCTGATCGACAGCGCGTAGCCGATGTCGGGGGTGATCTCCAGCTCGATGACGTCGTCGCGCAGGCCGAGCAGCTCCACCACGTCGGCGCCGACCGGGGTGTCGGCCGGGAGCACCATGATGCCGCCGTGGTCCTCGGTCAGCCCCAGCTCGCGCTCGGAGCAGATCATGCCCTCGGACATGCGCCCGTACGTCTTGCGCGCGCCGACCTCGAACCCGCCGGGCAGCACGCCGCCCGGCAGCACGACCGGAACCCGGTCGCCGACGGCGAAGTTGGTGGCGCCGCAGACGATCTCGCGCGGCGTCGCCTCGCCCGTCTCGACCTTGCAGTGCCGGATCGGCTTCTTGAAGCCGGTCAGCTCCTCGATCTCCAGGACCTCCCCGACGACGACGTTCTTGACGTCGTGGCCGTAGGAGGCGATGGACTCCAGCTTGAGGCCGGCCGCGGTGAGCCGGTCGGCCACCTCGTGCGCGGTGACCGCGGGAAGATCGACATACTCCCGCAGCCAGGAGAGCGGGACCCTCATCAGATCTCCATTCCGAACGGGAGCGTGAAGCGCACGTCTCCCTCGACCATGTCGCGCATGTCCTCGGCGTTGTGGCGGAACATCAGCGTCCGCTCGATGCCCATGCCGAACGCGAACCCCGAGTATCTCGACGGGTCGACCCCGCAGGAGACCAGCACGCGCGGGTTGACCATGCCGCAGCCGCCCCACTCGATCCAGCCCTCGGACTTGCACGTGCGGCACGGCGGGTTGCCGGGCACCGCCGAGGCGCCACGGCAGACGAAGCACTTGAGGTCCATCTCGGCCGACGGCTCGGTGAACGGGAAGTAGTTCGGCCGGAACCGGGTCGTGATGCCCTCGCCGAACATGACCTCGGCGAAGCGGTCGAGCGTGCCCTTGAGGTGGGCCATCGTCAGGCCCTCGTCCACGGCCAGCCCCTCCACCTGGTGGAAGACCGGGGTGTGGGTGGCGTCGAGCTCGTCGGTGCGGAACACCTTGCCCGGCGAGATCACGTACACGGGCAGCTCACGCTGGAGCAGCGCGCGGATCTGCACCGGGGAGGTCTGGGTGCGCAGCACCATGCCCGAGCCGGCGGAGCCGACGAAGAACGTGTCGTGCTCGGAGCGCGCCGGGTGGTCCTGGGCGATGTTGAGGGCGTCGAAGTTGAACCACTCGCCCTCCAGCTCGGGGCCCTCGGCCACCTCGTAGCCCATCGCGACGAACGTGTCGGCGATGCGCTCCTGCATGGTCGTCAGCGGGTGACGGGCGCCGCGCGGCCGCCCGTCCCACGGGAGGGTGACGTCGACGGCCTCCTCGACGAGCACGCGCGCGTCACGCTCGGCCTCCAGCTCGGCCTGGCGGGTCGCGAGGGCCTGGCCGATCGCCTTGCGAGCCGTGCCGACGCGCTTGCCGGCCTCGGCGCGGGCCGCCGGGGGCAGCGCGCCGATCTCACGGTTGGCCAGGGCGATGGGCGAGCGGTCACCCGCGTGCGCGAGGCGGGCCTGCTTGAGGGCGTCGAGGCTGCCGGCCGACTTGATGGCGTCGAGGGCCTCGGCCTCCATGCGGGACACCTCGTCGGCATGCAACGGTGTCACCTCGACGGGGTCGTAGTCAGACAAGAGTGAGCTCCGTATCCAGGGCTTGAGCGGTCAAGAGTCTAACGGTGGCTGGCCCACCGGCCGACTCGCGCTTCAGGCGAAGTCGGGCGTGCCGGTGGGCACGGTAAATCGGAACTCCGCGCCGCCCTCGGGCGCCCGCTGCACGGTGATCGTGCCGCCGTGCGCCTCGACCAGGCCCTTGACGATGAACAGGCCGAGCCCCGTGCCGCCGCGCCGGCGGCTGTTGCCGCGCCAGAACTGCCGGAAGACGCGCGGAGCCAGCTCGGGCGCGATGCCCTCGCCCTCGTCGCGCACCGACACGGCCACTCCCCATCCGACGGACTCGATGACGATGGTCACGGTGCCCCGGCCGTGGCGCACCGCGTTCTCCACCAGGTTACCGAGAATCTGGTCGATCTTGTCCTGGTCGAGCCACATCTCGGGCAGGTCGTCGCCGGCGACGAGGCGGAAGCGGTCCTCGGGCTCACCGGCCGCCACCCGCCCGGCGATGACGCGGCGCGTCCGCGCGGGCACGTCCACGACCTGGCGGCGCACCTCCAGCCGGCCGGACTCGATGCGGGACACGTCGAGCAGCTCGGTGATGAGCCGGGTCACGCGGTCGGCGTCGTTGTTGACGGTCTCCAGCATGACGCGCTTCTGCTCGTCGGTGAAGCGGGTCCACTTGGCCAGCAGCGTCGCGGTGAAGCCCTTGACGCTGGTCAGCGGCGAGCGCAGCTCGTGGGCGACGGTGGAGACCAGGTCGGCGCGGCTGCGCTCCAGCCTGGCGCGGGCCCCTCCGTCGCGTAACGTGATCGCGACCCGGGCGACGTCGCCGCCGCGGGCGGGCTCGCGGACCAGCCGGGCCGCGACGTGCAGCTCCTGGCCGCCGGGCAGGTGGAGCGGGCGCTCGGGGACCCGGGTGCGGGTGCGCAGCCCGCCCTGGGGGTCGAGGGCCTTCCACCACTCGCGCCCGTCGTGGTCGCGGAACGGGAAGACCTCGTCCATCTCCTTGCCGACGGCCCGCGCGGCGGGCACCCCGGTGAGCCGGACGGCCGCCCGGTTGACCGCCAGGACGCGGCCGAACCTGTCGGTCACGATGAGGCCGTCGGGGAGGTCGTCGATGGCGATCGAGCACGCGGGGACGATCTCCCGACCGCCGGTGTCCGCTCCGTGCACGACCTCGCCTCCTCCGCCTACAAGGCCGACAATAGCGGGTTTCCCGTCGCCTAGGGGACTCGCCGCGAGGCTCCCTGTGGCCGGGACGTGACCGCTTCGTGCCATCGGCCGCGGCCACCGGCTCAAGCCGTCCCGCGCCCTTCCACACCGAGCGGATTCAGGTCGAGCTCATTCAAGTCGAGCGCATCCAGGTCGAGCGCATTCGGGCTGGAAGGCTTTCAGGCCGTGCGCTGGGCGCGGGCGGAGGCGTACAGGCAGACGGCGGCGGCGGTCGCCAGGTTGAGGCTCTCGGCCTGGCCGTAGATCGGCACCCGGACCACGTCGTCCGCCTCGGCCAGGATCGCCTCGGGCAGCCCCCACGCCTCGTTGCCGAAGATCCACGCGGTGGGGCCGGACAGATCCACGTCGTCCAGGGTGTGCTTGCCCGCCCCGTCGGCCGCGAGGACCCGCAGGCCGCGCTCCTTGAGCCGCCGTACGGCGTCGGACACGGGCGCGCCGATCACCACCGGCAGGTGGAACAGGCTGCCTGCGCTCGCGCGCACGCACTTGCCGTTGTACGGGTCGACGGAGGCGTCGGTGAAGACCACGGAGTCGGCGCCGGCGGCGTCGGCCGCCCGCATGACGGTGCCGGCGTTGCCGGGGTCGCGCACGTGGGCGAGCACCGCCACCAGCCGCGGCTGCGCGGGCAGCGCCTCCTCCAGCGGCACGTGCACCAGCCGGCAGACGGCCAGCAGCCCCTGGGGGGTGACGGTCTGGGACAGCTCGGCCATGACCTCGCCGCTGGCGCGGTGGACCGGGATGCCGCGCGCGGCGGCCTCGCCGACGATCTCGGGGTGGCGCAGCTCGGCCTCGGCCGTCGTGAACAGCTCCACCGTCACGTCGTCGAGCCTGAGGGCCTCGCGCACCGCCTGCGGGCCCTCGGCCAGGAACTTGCGGTCCTGGTCGCGGAAGGCGCGCTTGGTCAGCCGACGGGCCGCCTTCACGCGCGGCGCCTTGACGTTGGTCAGCTCGGATCCCGCCATGCTCTCCCTGCTCCCCCTGCCTGTGCCCTGCTCGCGCCGCCGGTGACCGGCTCGGCCTGTCCGTGCGTACGATCCGCCGGTGTTACAACCCGTCCCCGCAGATGGCAAAGGGCCCACCGTGAGGTGGGCCCTCGGCTGGAGCCCGGGCCGGGCTCGTCACATCTCTCAGCTCGCGTCGCTCAGCTCGCGGCCGGAGCGTTCACGTTCGCCGGCAGCGCCTTCTTGGCGGCCTCGACGAGCGTGGCGAAGGTCTGGCTGTCGTTGACCGCGAGGTCAGCGAGGATCTTGCGGTCGACCTCGACGCCCGCCAGGCGCAGCCCCTGGATCAGGCGGTTGTAGGTCATGCCGTTCTGACGGGCCGCAGCGTTGATGCGCTGGATCCACAAACGGCGGAAAGCGCCCTTGCGATCCTTACGGTCGCGGTAGGCGTAGGTCATCGAGTGGAGCATCTGCTCCTTGGCCTTGCGGTACAGCCGCGACCGCTGGCCACGGTAACCGGCCGCCCGCTCGAGGACGATCTTGCGCTTCTTCTTGGCGTTGAGCGCCCGCTTCACGCGTGCCATGTTTCTTCTCCCCGGGGGTTCGCGCTACTTGCCGAGCAGCTTCTTGATCTTCTTGGAATCGGCGTCGGAAAGGACGACCTCGTTCTTGAGACGGCGCGTCAGCGTGGACGACTTCCACTCGTTGTAGTGCGCGCGGTTGGCGCGGCGACGCTTGATCTTGCCCGTGCCGGTGAGCCGGAACCGCTTCTTCGCACCACTGTGCGTCTTCATCTTCGGCATGTCGCCGTCTCTCCTCAATTCGGTCGTGCCGGTGGCCGGGCCGGTGCTGGCCGACCCGGTCGCGGCGTCTTCGTCATGCTGGTGGCCGTATAGGGGTGCGCTGTAAGGCTAACCCCTACCGCGGGTCACGCTTCCTGTTCGGAAGGCTCCTCATCGCCACGCTGCGCCTTGGCCGCCGCCTTCTCGGCCTTGGCCTCGGCCTTCTTCTTGTGCGGGCCGATCACCATGATCATGTTACGGCCGTCCTGCTTGGGCTGGGACTCCACGAAGCCGAGCTCCTGGACGTCCTCGGCCAGCCGCTGCAGCAGCCGGAAGCCGAGCTCCGGACGGGACTGCTCGCGGCCACGGAACATGATCGTGACCTTGACCTTGTCCCCCGCCTTGAGGAACCGCACCACATGACCCTTCTTGGTCTCGTAGTCGTGCGGGTCGATCTTCGGCCGGAGCTTGATCTCCTTGATGATCGTGTGCGCTTGGTTCTTGCGCGCCTCGCGCGCCTTCATCGCGGACTCGTACTTGAACTTGCCGTAGTCCATGAGCTTGCACACGGGCGGTCGAGCCGTCGCCGCGACCTCGACGAGGTCAAGGTCGGCTTCCTGGGCGAGCTTCAGCGCATCGTGAATGGACACGATGCCGACCTGCTCGCCGTTCGGGCCCACGAGGCGGACCTCGGGAACTCGGATACGCTCGTTGATGCGGGGCTCAGTGCTGATGGGGCCTCCTAGGTTTGCGATCCCTACGTGCTCGTCGTGCCGGAGAGCTTCACGCAGACGCGAAAAGCCCCGCACGTCGCGCATGCGGGGCCACTGAGCTTTTCGGCGGCGTGGCCTCAAGCTCCCCGGAGTAGTCCGGCGTGATCCTTGACCCGGCCACCTCTCGGCGACTCGGGTGGGAGGGAGACCTCCGCTTGCGCGTCCAGCAGACATGCCGGACCGATCAGAGAGTTACGTTACCACAACCGCGTGGCAACCTCGAATGTTCCCCTCCCGGCGACCTCCGGCTCCGCTAAAGTCGGAGCGAGGACAGATTCTGTCCAGTCTGTCCAGATTGGAGGAGATGATGGCGGTCTGGCAGTTGCAGGAGGCGAAGCAACGCTTCAGCGAGGTGGTGCGCCGGGCGCATGACGAGGGCCCGCAGGTCGTCACCCGCCATGGGGAGGACGTGGCGGTCGTCATCGACATGGCGGAGTACCGCCGGCTCAAGGGCGACGAGCCCGACTTCAAGGAGTTCCTGCTCAGCGCGCCCGACCTGAGCGAGCTGGATCTCACGCGCTCCAAGGACCTCCCTCGGGAGATCGACCTGGGTGATGTCTGGTGAGTTACCTGCTCGACACCAACGTGGTGTCCGAGATGACCAAGCGCACCCGGAGCGCGGGTCTGCAGGAATGGCTGGACACGATCCATGGCCCGGCGCTGTACATGAGTGTCCTCGTCCTCGGCGAGATCCGGAAGGGCGTCGAGCTTCTGCGCCGGCGCGACCCGGTGCAGGCCGGAGCGTACGAGTCGTGGCTCGACCGCCTGGAGCGGGAATTCCGGACCCGCATCCTGCCGGTGACCCTCGACGTGGCCGAGGAGTGGGGACGCATGAACGCCAAGCGTCCCCTGCCTGTCGTGGACGGTCTCATCGCGGCCACGGCCCGCTCGCAGGGATGGATTCTCGTCACGCGGAACGTCAAGGACTTCGCCGACCTCGACGTCAAGATGGTCAACCCGTTCGCGTGGCCCGTCTGAGCAACTCCGCCTCACCGGCCGCACGCATGGCCTCCACCGGGACGTCCGTGCGGCCCGTCATCAGCTCCACCTGCCGGACCGCCTGGTGCAGCAGCATCGCGAAGCCGCCCACGACCGTGCCGCCCGCCGCCCGCACCGCCGAGGCCGCGCGCGTGGGCCAGGGCGAGTAGACGACGTCGAACAGGGCGGGCACCCCCGCCAGGGCCTCGGCGTAGGCGTCGGCCGCGCCGCCGGGCAGCGTGGAGACGACCAGGTCCACCCGCAGCGCCGCGTCCAGCTTGTCGAACGTCTCCACGGACAGCGCCACGCCGATCCGTTCGGCCGCCTCCGCCGTCTCCCCCGCGCGGGCGGGGTCCCGTACCAGCAGCGTGGCCGCCTGGAGGCCGAGGCCGCGCAACGCCGCCAGCGCCGAGGCCGCGGTCGCCCCGCCGCCCAGCACGGTGGCCGAAGCGGGAGCGGGCACCCCCGCCTCCACCAGGGCCTGCCGCACGCCGTGGACGTCGGTGTTGTGGCCGTGCGCGGCGCCGTCGCGGAACACCACCGTGTTGGCGCCGCCGACCTCGACGACCGGCTCGGTCACGGTGTCGAGCAGGGGCAGCACGGCTCGCTTGAGCGGCATCGTGAGCGACAGGCCCGCCCAGGCGTCCCCGCCCCCGGGGGCCTCGCCGCGCACCGGCCGAAGCCGCCGGAGCGTCTCCGGCAGCGCCGCCTCGTCGCACTCGATCGCCTCGTAGCTCCACCCGGCCAGCCCCATCGCCGCGTACGCGGCCCGGTGCAGACAGGGGGAGAGCGAGTGTGCGATCGGTGAGCCCATCACCGCGGCCCGCATGATCACCTGCTCCTTCGCGCCTTCCGACCTGCGAGCACCCTATCGTCCCCGCCTGGCGGAGGAGGCGCGGAGACGCCGTCCGCCGCTGCCGGCCGGCGTGCCGGCGGTCGGGTACCACGCCGCTGCCGAACCGGAGATCCGCGGAAGGCGCGAAGAGCCGGGACATGACGCCGCGCGTGACCGGGCCGTGCGTGACCGGCCGGGTCATGACCGGCCGGGCCGTGGCGGAGGGGCGCCCGCCCGGGGGGGGGGGGGCCCCCGGCACCCCCCGCGGGCCGGGGCCGCCCGGTGGGGGCGCGGACCC
>NZ_JBFAHO010000045.1:28248-60678 GCF_040654215.1 Nonomuraea sp. NPDC050733
GGCCGGGGCCGGGGGGCCCCCGGCGGGTTCTGCCCGGCGGGGCCGGGGCGGGGGGCCCCCCGGGGGCGGGGGGGCCGCCCCCCCGCCACGCCGGCCGGCCGTGCTCGCCGGTTCGGCTCCGGTCACCGGTCGTTCGTCGCGTGTGCCGGGTCCGGTGGATGGGCCCGGCGCACGCGGTCAGCCGCCGTTCTTGCGGTACTCGTTCAGGAGCGCCTGGAACTCGGCGTCCGTGGTGGCGAACTTGGTGACGGTGCTGTTCGGGTCGGTGGCGACGAAGTACAGCCAGGAGCCCTTGGCGGGATTGAGTGCCGCCTCCAGCGCGTGCTCACCGGGGTTGGAGATCGGGCCAGGCGGCAATCCCGGCCACATGTAGGTGTTGTACTTAGAAGGCGTCTTGAGCTGCGCGTGGGTCGCGGCCGTGCCGTACTTGCCGAGCGCGTACATGACCGTGCTGTCCATCTCCAGCTTCATCGGCGGCTGGCGGTCGAGGCGGTTGTAGATCACCCGGGCGATCTTGGGCATGTCCTCGTACCGGCCGGCCTCGGCCTGGATGATGCTCGCGATCGTGACGATCTCCCCCGGGGTGTGGCCCAGGCTCTTGGCGCTCTCCTCCAGGCTCGCCTTGTCGGCCGCGTCCCCGAAGCGCTCGACCATCGTGGTCAGGATCTCCGCCGGCGTGGTCTTGGGCTGGAACTCGTACGTGGCCGGGAAGAGGTAACCCTCCGGCTTGTTCTTCGCGTACTTGGGCAGGTCCAGCGCACGCGCGTTGCGGGCTGCGGCGAGGAACTCCTTCTCCGGCTTGCCTGTCGCCTTGGCGAGCTGGCTGAGCGTGTCGGAGACGCGCAGGCCCTCCTTGATGGTCACCCGTACGAGCAGACGGTTGCCCGAGTCCAGCAGCTTGACCGCGTTGGCGGCGGACATGCGCTTGCGCATGGTGTACGAGCCTGGCTGGAGCTTGGAGCTCATGTTGGCGCTGGCGGCGGCGTTGGTGAAGGCCCGGGCGCTGGCCACGACCCCCTGCCGCTCCAGCTCCAGGGCGACGTCGGAGGCGCTCTGCCCCTCCTTGATCTCGATCACCACGTTGCCCTGGCCCTGCCCCGTGTAGTCGTCGGGGACGAGGGCGCCGCTGATCCACTGGTAACCGAAGTAGCCGCCGCCGCCGATGATGCCGGCGAGGACGATGAACGCGAGAAGCGGGGCGATGAAGCGGCCGCGGCTGCGGCGTCTGCGCCGCCTCCGGTTGCCGCGTCCGCCGGAACCACGGGACCGGCGCCGGTCACGACCTTCGTCGTCGTCCTCGGCGCCCAGCAGGAAATCCATATCGAGCTCGCTCATAGGTGCGCTGGCCAATCTCCCGGTTCGGTGCGCCCGCCGTCAAGCGGCCGGACCGAACAGTGGGGGGTCACCGTACGGAACGGGGGAATCCGCCGGTCATGCACCGATACCCTGGGGACGTCACTCTCCGTAGCCGTGCGGGGCGACGAGAAGAGTGCCGGTGTCCCGGCTCCGTGACTCCGCCCGGGGATCTCGCCGATCCTCCGGGAGGTGGGGGGCGTCGCGGGGAGCATCAGTTCGTCCCGAGGTATGCGTTCAACTCTTCCCGGTATCTCACGAACTCGCTCTCTTTGTCGGTGAATTTGGTGATTCTATGCGCCGGATCCGTCGTGACAAACCAGTACCAATCACCCTTGGCCGGGTGGAGGGCCGCCTTCAGCGCCGTCACCCCGGGGTTGGAGATCGGCCCGGGCGGCAGCCCCTTGCGCGTGTACGTGTTGTACGGCGAGCCCACCTTCGTGTCGCTCCGTGACAGGCGGGGCGTCCGCTTGCCCAGGGCGTACAGGATGGTGGAGTCGATCCGGAGCGGCATGTCACGCCTCAGCCGGTTATAGATCACCCGGGCGATCTTCGGGTAATCGGCGTCCTTGGCGGGCTCGGCCTGCACGATGCTGGCCACCGTGACGGCCTGGAGCGGGGTCAGGCCCAGCCGGGCCGCCCGCTCCTCCAGGTGGAGCCGGTCCGCGACGGTCGCGAACCGCTGCGCCATCGCCGTGAGCAGTCCCCCGGCGGTCGTGCCGGGCTGCACCGCGTACGTGGCGGGGAACAGGAAGCCCTCCAGCCCCTGCGCGTAGTCGGGCAGGCCGACCTGGCGGGAGTCGACCGCCCGCAGGTCCGCGAGCGGCACGCCGGACTGCTCGGCGAGGTGCCGCAGGGTCTCGTCCAGCCGCATGCCCTCCGGCAACGTGACCCGCCGGACGGCCCCCGAGGCGGGTGCGAGGAGCAGGTCGAGCGCCTCACCGGCGGCCATGCCGGTGCGCAGCCGGTAGAAGCCGGGCTTGAGCTCCTCGTCCGGCTCGCGCCGTTCGGCCGCCTCCACGAAGGAGCGGGCGCTCGTCACCACCCCGCTGGCCGCCAGCAGCTCGCCGACGTCGGCGGCGCCGGCGCCGGGCGTGATGCGGACGGTGACGGCTCCGGTGTGCCCGGGGTCGTCCGGGTTCAGGTACGGCCTGACCAGCGCGTACACGCCCGCCGCCAGGACGAGCGCGGACAGCGTGACGCCACCGGCGACGACGACGGCCCGGCGCACGCCTTCCCGCCGCCCCACGGGCAGCGGCAGTGTGTCCGCCTCGTCCTCCCCCCGTTCGGCGTCCGGTCCAGCCGCTGCGTCGCGGCCCCGGCCGTCCTTCGCCTGCTCGGTGTCCTCACGGCCGCCGGTCGCCGGCGTCGGGGACTCCGAGGAGGGCGGGTTCGGGTGGGGGGCGCCGGCGTGGGGATCCTCGTCGGGCCCCCGCGCCGCTCCCCCGCTCATCGGCGTGCTCCGTGACCGGAGCGGCCGTGCCGTGTCGGAGGGCGGGTCATGAGGTGGGCCCGGCGTCCGCCGCGGACGGCGGATCGACGGGCCTGCCCGGCGGGGCGCCGGTGGCTCTCTCGGCGTCCAGGGCGTCCTGCAGCAGCACCACCGCCGCCGCCTGGTCGACCACGTCACGCTGCTTCTTGGCCCGTACGCCGCTGGCTCTCAGCCCCTGCTGGGCGGCCACCGTCGTGAGGCGCTCGTCGAACAGCCGGACCGGGGTCGGCGCGAGCCGCCCCGCCAGCGCGCCCGCGAACTCGCGGGCCAGCGCGGCGGCCTGCCCCTCCCTGCCGGACAGGGAGGTCGGCAGGCCGACGACGACCTCGATCGCCTCGTGCTCCGCCGCGATGGCGGCGATGCGGTCGAGGTCGCCCTTGCCGCGCCTGACGGTCTCGACCGGCGTGGCCAGCATCCCCGACGGGTCGCTGCGGGCCACGCCGATACGGACGGACCCGACGTCGACGCCGATCCGTGAGCCGAACCGCATGTCAGCCGAGCTGTCCTTCGATGGCCTGCTCGACCAGCCGCAGCGCGTCGCCGATCGCCTCCGGGCGCGTGCCGCCACCCTGCGCGACGTCGTCCTTGCCTCCACCGCCACCCCCAAGAGCCTTGGCGGCGACGCCGACCAGTCTCCCGGCCTTGAGCCCTCGCTCACGTCCCGCCTCGTTGACCGCGGAGACCACCACGGGTCGGTCGGAGGGGACACCGGCGATCACGACGACCGCAGGCCTGTCGGCCGGGAATCTGCCACGTACATCAAGCGCGAGCTTACGCAAATCGTCGCCGGTCGTGCCATCAGGCGCGCGGTGTGTCACCACGGAGACGCCCTGCTGGTCACGGGCCTGGGAGGCCAGCTCGCCGGCCACCTGGAGCACCTGCGCGGAACGGAGCCGCTCCAGGTCCTTCTCGGCGGTGCGCAGCCGGGTGACGATGCCCTCGATGCGCTCGGGCAGCTCCTCGCGGCGCGCCTTGAGCTGCTCGGTGAGCTGGGCGACCAGCACGCTCTCGCGGGCCAGGAAGCGGAAGGCGTCGATGCCGACGAGCGCCTCGACGCGGCGCACGCCCGCGCCGACCGACTGCTCGCCGAGCACCTTGACCAGGCCGAGCTGGCCGGAGCTGTGGACGTGGGTGCCGCCGCACAGCTCGCGGGAGTAGTCGCCGATCTCCACCACGCGGACCTCGTCGCCGTACTTCTCGCCGAACATGGCCAGCGCGCCCATCGCCCGGGCCTCGGCCTGGGAGGTGTAGAACGCGTTGACCTTGAGGTCGTTGATGAGGACGGCGTTGACCTCGTCCTCGACGTCGCGCAGCACGCTCGGCGGGACGGCGCCGGCCGCGGTGAAGTCGAAGCGGAAGCGGCCGGGAGAGTTCTCCGAGCCGGCCTGCGCCGCCGACTCGCCCAGGGCGTTCTTGAAGCCGCGGTGGACGAGGTGGGTGGCGCTGTGGCTGCGCGAGATGGCGCGGCGCCGCTCGATGTCGATCTCGGCCTGCGCCTCGTCGCCGGCCCGCAGCTCGCCGGAGCGCACCTTGCCGCGGTGGACGACCAGGCCCTTGATCGGCGACTGCACGTCGACGATCTCGACCTCGGCGCCGGCCGTGCGGATGACGCCCTGGTCGGCGAGCTGGCCGCCGCCCTCGGCGTAGAACGGGGTGCGGCCGAGCACGACCTCGACGGTCGAGCCGGCGCCCGCCGCCGGGACGGGCACGCCGTCGACGAGGACACCGACGACGGTGGTCTCGGCCTCCGTCTCGTCGTAGCCGAGGAACTCGACCTTGCCGGCCTTCTCCAGGAGCTGCCCGAAGACGGAGATGTCGGCGTTGCCGGTCTTCTTCGCCGCGGCGTCGGCCTTGGCCCGCTCCCGCTGCTCCTTCATCAGGCGGCGGAAGCCCTCCTCGTCGACCGCGAGGCCGTGCTCGGAGGCCATCTCCAGCGTCAGGTCGATGGGGAAGCCGTAGGTGTCGTGGAGCTGGAACGCCTGCTCGCCGGAGATCGAGGAGCCCGCCTTGCGCTTGGTCTCCTCGACCGCGACGTCGAAGATCGCGGTGCCGGTGCGCAGCGTGCCGAGGAACGACGCCTCCTCGGCGTCGATGACGCCGTGGATCTGCGGCGCGTCGGCCTTGAGCTCGGGATACTGCTCGCCCATGACGTCGATCGCGACCCGGGTGAGCTCGTGCATGTAGCGCTCGTCGCCGGAGCCGAGCAGGCGCAGGTTGCGCACGCTGCGGCGCAGGATGCGGCGCAGGACGTAGCCGCGGCCCTCGTTGCCGGGCATGACGCCGTCGGCCACGAGCATGGTGCCGGTGCGCACGTGGTCGGCGATGACACGCAGGCTCACGTCGGCGCGCGCGTCGCGGCCGTAGCGGGTCTTGGTGAGCTCGGCCGCCCGGTCGAGGATCTTGTACGTGGTGTCGATCTCGTAGATGTTGTCGACGCCCTGCAGGATCGCCGCCATGCGCTCCAGGCCCATGCCGGTGTCGATGTTCTTGCTCGGCAGCTCGCCGCTGATGTCGAAGTCGACCTTGCTGCGAACCTGGCTGAGCTGGTACTGCATGAACACGAGGTTCCAGACCTCGAGGTAACGGTCCTCGTCGGCGACGGGGCCGCCGTCCTTGCCGTACTCGGGGCCGCGGTCGTAGTAGATCTCCGAGCAGGGACCGCCGGGGCCGGGCACGCCCATGTGCCAGTAGTTGTCCTCAAGGCCGCGGCGCTGGATGCGCTCGGCGGGCAGCCCGACCTTGTTGTGCCAGATGTCGAACGCCTCGTCGTCCTCGTGGTAGACGGTCGCCCACAGCCGGTCCTCGGGGAAGCCGAAGCCGCCCTCGGACTCGGAGCGGGTGAGCAGCTCCCAGGCGAACGGGATGACCTCGGCCTTGAAGTAGTCGCCGAAGGAGAAGTTGCCCAGCATCTGGAAGAACGTGGCGTGACGGGTGGTCTTGCCCACCTCGTCGATGTCGGGCGTGCGGACGCACTTCTGGGCGGTGGTCAGCCGGGACGCCGGAGGCTTGCGCTGCCCCAGGAAGTACGGCTTGAACGGCACCATACCTGCGTTGACCAGGAGAAGCGTCGGGTCCTCTGCGATCAGGCTGGCCGAGGGCACTACCTTGTGCCCACGCTCCTCGAAGAAGCGCAGGAAGCGGCGCGCGATCTCTGCCGACTCCATGGTGGCCATCCTTTGCGTTAGTCGTATGTGGTCGATCCGTTGGCGCTCAGTCGCCCTGACCAGACTGGTCAAGGCCGAACCTGGCCCGCAACTCGGTTTCGCGGTCGGCCGCCTCGCCGAGCGCGTCGGAAGTAAAGTCTCTCACCCGCGCGAGCATGCCCGCCGCGCCGGCGGCCGTGCGACGGGCCACGTGGTCGGGCTGGAGCGCCTGCAGCTTGCGCATCACCCACAGGGCGAGGAACGCGCCGAGGGACAGGTAGAACAGTCGGCGGATCACGGGCGCCTCCCGGTCTGGCGAACCGCCTGACCGGCCGCCTGGCCCACTGCCTGACCCGTCGCCTGGCCGGTCGCCCGGCCACCGGCGGCGCGCGGCTTGCCGGGGCGGCGGGCCTCGATGGCCCGGCGCAGCCCGTAGCCGAGCGCCGACACCTTGATCAGGGGGCCGGTGAAGATGGTCTGGGTCACCGCGCTCAGGCGGGCGGCGTGGCCGCTGACCTGCTTGAGGTCCTGCGCGATCGCCTCGACGGCGACGAGCTGCCGGTTGGTCTCGTTGACCGTGACGCTGACGTCGTCGAGCAGCGGCGCCACGCGGCTGCTGAGGTCGGAGACCGCCCGGGTGGTCTCGGTCAGCAGCCTGGCGAGCCTGACGAGGACCATAGTGAGCACGCACACCAGGACTATCCAGCCCGTGGCCGCGATCAGCCCGGCGACCTCTCCAGCGGTAAGCATCCGGTCATCTCCCTCGTACGCTGCGCCGGAAACGCAAGAACCCTATCGCGTTCGGGCACCCAGGTTACTGGGCAAAGGAGGCGCCGCCGGATCCGCCGCACCGTGATCACCGGGTCGTGATCACCCGGCCGGCGATCAACCGCCCTGCGGCCGACCTGCCCCGCCGCCATCCGCCCCGCCGGTCACGTGGCCCATGGTCACCAGGCCCGTGGTCACCTCCGCCCGCCTCCCGCGGTCGCCGGCCTTCCGCGTGAGGGCCGGGCGGGAGGTCAGGTGCCCCGGAGGAAGTCGCGGATCTTGGCCCAGCGGTCGGCGACCGGGGCCTCGGCGCCGTGCCGGGTGGGCTCGTAGTAGCGCCGCTGCCGCACCTGCTCCGGCGCGTACTCCTGGCGGACGAGGCCGTGGTCGAAGTCGTGGGGATACTTGTAGCCCTCGCCGCTGCCGAGCTTGGCGGCGCCCGGGTAGTGGGCGTCGCGCAGGTGGACCGGCACCTGGCCGATGAGGCCGCGCCGCACGTCGCCGGCCGCGGCGCCGATGGCCTTGACGACGGCGTTGGACTTGGGGGCCAGCGCGCAGTGGATGACGGCGTGGGCCAGGTTGATCTGCGCCTCGGGCAGGCCGATGAGCTGGACGGCCTGGGCGACGGCCACCGCGGTCTGCAGGCAGGTGGGGTCGGCCATGCCGACGTCCTCGGAGGCGAAGATGACGATGCGCCGGGCGATGAAGCGGGGGTCCTCGCCGGCCTCGACCATGCGGGCGAGGTAGTGGAGCGCGGCGTCGGCGTCGGAACCGCGCATCGACTTGATGAACGCACTGATCACGTCGTAGTGCTGGTCGCCCTGCCGGTCGTAGCGGACGGCCGCCTTGTCGACGGCCCGCTCCACCACCTCGACCGTGATCTCGTCCTCCAGCAGGGCCGCCGCCTCCAGGTACGTCAGCGAGCGGCGGGCGTCGCCGCCGGCCAGGCGTACGAGGTGGTCGAGCGCCTCGGGGGCCAGGGTGGCGCGGCCGCCGAGCCCGCGCTCCTCGGCCGCGGCGCGCTCCAGCACCGTGCGGATGTCGTCGTCGGACAGCGACTCCAGCGTGAGCAGCAGCGAGCGCGACAGCAGCGGCGAGATGACGGAGAAGAACGGGTTCTCGGTGGTGGCGCCGATGAAGGTGACCCAGCGGTTCTCCACGGCGGGCAGCAGGGCGTCCTGCTGCGCCTTGTTGAAGCGGTGGACCTCGTCGACGAACAGGACGGTCTGCCGGCCCGTCATGCCCAGCTCGCGGCGGGCCTGCTCGATGGCGGCGCGGACGTCCTTGACCCCGGCCGAGACCGCGGAGACCTCGACGAAGCGGCGCTTGGTGACGTTGGAGACGACGTAGGCGAGCGTGGTCTTGCCGGTGCCGGGCGGTCCCCACAGGAAGAGCGACATGGGGGCCTCGCTCTCGACGAGGCGGCGCAGCGGGGTGCCGGGGCCGAGCAGGTGGCGCTGGCCGATCACCTCGTCGAGCGTGCGCGGGCGCATCCGGACCGCGAGCGGCTGAGGTGTGGCCTGCTCGGCCGCCGAATCGAACAAGCTCTCCACAGCGTGAGATTACACGCTGGTCCACGCCCGGCGGTCCATCACAGGAGGACCGCTGAGGGCTACGAGCCGCCGCCCCACACGGCCCTCGCCCCGGAGTCACCCGCCCGGAAGACGAAGTAGGCGGCCGTGACGGCGAGCACCACGGACAGGGCGGACAGGCCCAGCGTGGCGCCGCGGCCGAAGCGGTCGCGGGTGGAGCCGCGCGTGGACGTGGTGGCGTACACGAGCACCAGCGAGGCCGCCGCGAGGCCGGCCACCGACAGCAGGAGCGGCCCGGCGAAGCTCTCGTGCGTCTCGATCTGCGCCCCGAGCGTGCCGCCGGCCGCGGCGAAGCGGGCCTCCCTGAGCCGCTCGCCGCTCTCCTTGGCCGCGAAGACCGCGACGGGCGCCGCCAAGGAGAGCAGCACGAGGGCCCAGCCCAGCAACGCGCGCCTGCTCGGCAGCAGCGCGTACGCGACGGCGACCACGGCCAGCAGCGGTGTCATGACGACGGCGAAATGAATGATCAACGCGTGCGCCGGCAGCCCGAGGATCTGGTCGAACATGGCTCGCACCTCTTTTGGTCCTTATTTCAACCACGTGCCGTAGGACCATATGGTTCACGACCCGCCGCGCACCAGTGACCCGGTTCCTTCACTTACGCCCATCACATTCCGGGGCCGGTAGCATTCGCGGAGTTGTTTGGTCATGTGTAGGCAAAGTGGAGGACATACCGGTGAGCGGCGAAGACCGCCAGAGCCAGCTGGCGCGGGAGCACAAGGAGCGGCAGGCGGAGCGTGCCGCCGCGCAGTCCGCCAAGGCGAGGCGCAACACCTTCATCGGCGCAGGCGTGGCCGTCGTCGTGGTGGCGGGCGGCATCTACGCCGCGACCACCCTGATCAACCGGGAGCCGGCCAGGACCGTCGCGGCCGAGAGCACGCCGTCCGCCTCGGCCACCCCGTCGGCCGCGCTGCCCACGGCCTCGGCCAGCCCGACGCGCACCGGCCCGGTCACCTGCACCTACAAGCGGGACACCTCGGACGTGCCGCAGAAGTACGTCGGCATGCCGGGCAAGCGGCCCAACCTGAAGCTGAAGACGATGACCGTGGTCACCAACCACGGCAACATCGTCATCGACATCGACCCGAACCTCACGCCGTGTTCGGTCAACTCGATGGCGTTCCTGGCCAAGAAGCACTTCTACGACAACACCAAGTGCCACCGGCTGGTGACGCCCGAGACCTCGGGCCTGTTCCTGCTCCAGTGCGGCGACCCCAAGGCCAAGGCCGACGGCAAGAACCCGACCGACGGCCAGGGCACCGCGGGCTACGTCTACCCGGACGAGGCCGTCGGCGCCGTCCCGTACACGCGGGGCGTGGTGTTCCTGACCCAGCCGCAGGACGCGGCGGGGCAGAACAGCAGCCAGTTCGCCATCTCGCTGTCGGACGAGAACGCGCAGATCGAGCCGCAGTTCTCGGTGCTCGGCATGGTCAGCTCCGGCCTGGAGATCATCGAGAAGGTGGCCAAGGACGGCGTCATCGTCAACGAGGCGGACATCACCGGCGACGGCGGCTCCACCGCGCCGAAGAACCCGATCGTCATCAAGCGGGTCGTCATGAACTGACCCGCCCTCAGGCCCGAGCCGGCCGCCTCCCCGGTTGCCCTCCGGGAGGCGGCCGGCTGCGTTCCGGGGCCACCTCCGGAAGCGGGCCGGAGAACGCGGGCGCCCCGCCTCCGCGAGGGAGACGGGGCGCACTGGTGCCGCCTGGGACGGCCTGTAACCGGTCTGTGACTACGCCTCGGCCTTGGGCCGGGCGTCGACACCGGCCTCCTTGCGCTGGGCGCCCGTGATGGGCGTGGGGGCTCCGGTGAGCGGGTCGAAGCCGGAGGCCGTCTTCGGGAAGGCGATGACGTCGCGGATGGACTCGCCGTCCGACAGCAGCATGCAGATGCGGTCCCAGCCGTAGGCGATGCCTCCGTGCGGCGGGGGGCCGTACTTGAACGCCTCCAGCAGGAAGCCGAACTTGCTCTCGGCCTCCTCCTTGGAGATGCCCAGCACGTCGAAGACGCGCTGCTGCATCTCGGCGCGGTGGATACGGATGGAGCCGCCGCCGATCTCCATGCCGTTGCACACCATGTCGTAGGCGTAGGCCAGCGCCTCGGCCGGGTGGTCCTGGAAGGTGTCGGCCCACTCGGGCTTGGGGCCGGTGAACGGGTGGTGGACCGCGGTCCAGCCGCCCTCGCCGTCCTCCTCGAACATGGGGGCGTCCACCACCCACAGGAACGACCACTGCGACTCGTCGATCAGCCCGCAGCGGCGGCCGATCTCCAGGCGGGCGGCGCCCAGCAGGTCGCGGGAGGCGTTGCGGGCGCCGGCCGCGAAGAAGATCGCGTCGCCCGGCTCGGCCTTGACCGCGGCGGCCAGGCCGGACAGCTCCTGCTCCGACAGGTTCTTGGCCACGGGGCCGCCGAGCGTGCCGTCGGCCTGCACGAGCACGTAGGCCAGGCCCTTGGCGCCGCGCGAGCGGGCCCACTCCTGCCAGCCGTCGAGCTCCTTGCGGGTCTGGGAGGCGCCGCCGGGCATGACGACCGCGCCCACGTAGTCGGCCTGGAAGACCCGGAACGTGGTGGCCGAGAAGTACTCGGTCATGTCCACGAGCTCCTGGCCGAAGCGCAGGTCGGGCTTGTCGGAGCCGAAGCGGGCCATCGCGTCGGCGTAGGTCATGCGCGGCAGCGGCATCGGGATCTCGTAGCCCAGCACCTCACGCCACAGCCGGCCGATCAGCTTCTCGCCGACCGCGATGACGTCCTCCTGGTCGACGAACGACATCTCGACGTCGATCTGGGTGAACTCGGGCTGCCGGTCGGCGCGCAGGTCCTCGTCGCGGTAGCACTTGGCGAGCTGGTAGTAGCGCTCCAGGCCGCCCACCTGGAGGAGCTGCTTGAACAGCTGCGGCGACTGCGGCAGGGCGTACCAGTTGCCGGGCTGGAGACGGACCGGCACGAGGAAGTCGCGGGCGCCCTCGGGCGTGGAGCGGGTCAGCGTCGGCGTCTCGACGTAGACGAAGCCGAGCTCGTTCATCACCTCGTTGGCCAGGTAGGTGGCCTTGGAGCGGGTGCGCATCGACTGGGCCACCTGCTGGCGGCGGATGTCGAGGTAGCGGTACTTGAGGCGGGCCTCCTCGGAGACGCCGACGTTGCCCTCGATGGGGAACGGCAGCGGAGCCGACTCGCTGAGCACCTCCACCTCCTCGGCCACCACCTCGATGGCGCCGGTGGGCAGGTCGGGGTTCTCGTTGCCCTCCGGGCGCACCCGGACCTGGCCGACGACCTTCACGCAGTACTCGGCGCGCAGGTCGTGGGCGTGGTCCTCCTCGCGGAAGACCACCTGCGCCGAGCCGGAGGCGTCGCGCAGGTCGATGAAGACCACGCCGCCGTGGTCACGGCGCCGGGCCACCCATCCCGCGAGCGTCACCTGCTGCCCGGCGTGCTCCTCACGGAGCGACCCGGCCGTATGCGTGCGAATCACTGCACTTTCCCTTTCAGAACGTCGACGACCTGGGCCAGCGGCACCTCGGTCTGCTCAGCGGTGGTCAGGTCTTTCAGTTGGACGGCCTGCGCGGCCAGGTCGCGCTCACCGAGGATGAGGGCGAAGCGGGCGCCCGAGCGGTCCGCGCCCTTCATGGCGCCCTTCAGCCCCTTGCCCCCGAAGGCCATGTCGGCGGCGACCCCGGCCGCCCGCAGCTCGCTCAGGAGCCTGAACATGGCCCGCGCCGCCTCCTCGCCCAGCGGCACACCGTACACCTCGCAGCGGGGCGGGGCCGCGGGGGCGACGCCCTCGCGCTCCAGGGCGATGACGGTGCGGTCGAGGCCGAGCCCGAAGCCGATGCCGGGCAGCGCCGGCCCGCCGATGGCCTCGGAGAGCCCGTCGTAACGGCCGCCGCCGCCGATGCCGGACTGCGCGCCGAGCAGGGGGTGGTCGAACTCGAAGGTGGTGCGGGTGTAGTAGTCGAGCCCGCGCACCAGCCTCGGGGTGTCCTCCCACGGGATGCCGAGATCGGCCAGGAGCTGCTTGACACGGTCGTGGTACGACTTGCAGTCGGCGCACAGGTGGTCGCCGATGAGCGGCGCGTCCTCGACCTGCGCGCGGACCTCCGGACGCCTGTCGTCGAGCACGCGCAGCGGGTTGATCTCGATCCGCGCCCTGGTCGCCTCGTCGAGGTCGAGCCCCCGCAGGAACTCCTGCAGCCGGGCCCGGTAGACGGGGCGGCACTCCTTGCAGCCCAGCGAGTTGAGCAGCAGCCGCACCTGGGTGAGGCCGAGCGCGGAGTACCACTGCCAGGCCAGCGCGATGGTCTCGGCGTCGACCGCCGGGTCCTCGCTGCCGATCGCCTCCAGGTCGAGCTGGTAGAACTGCCGGTAGCGGCCCTCCTGGGGCGCCTCGGCGCGGAACACCGGCCCGTCGGTCCAGACCTTCACCGGGAGCTGGCCGCGGTGCAGGCCGTACTCCAGGACCGCGCGCAGCACACCGGCGGTGAACTCCGGGCGCAGCGTCAGCGACCTGCCGCCGCGGTCGGTGAAGGTGTACATCTCCTTGCTGACGACGTCGGTGGACTCGCCGACGCCACGGGCGAAGAGCTGGGTGTCCTCGAAGACCGCGGTCTCCAGGTAGGCGTAGCCGGCGCGCCTGGCCGTCTCCGCGAACGCCGCGCGGATCGCGGAGAACGTCGCCGCCTGTGGTGGTACGTACTCCTTGACACCTTTGGGTGCTTGGAAGTTCATCAGATCCCTCGTGTGGGACCGGCGTGCGGCGCGGCCTCCTTGAGATAAGGATTGGTGGCGCGCTCGCGGCCGATCGTGGTCTGTGGTCCGTGGCCCGGCAGGACGACCGTATCGTCCGGCAGCGTCAGGCACTTGGCGGCCAGGCTGCGCAGGATCGTCGGGTGGTCGCCGCCCGGCAGGTCGGTGCGGCCGATGGAGCCGGCGAACAGCAGGTCGCCCGCGAACATGATCGCGTCGCCGGGCAGCCGGAAGCTCACCGACCCCCTGGTATGGCCGGGCGTGTGGTCGACCACGAACTCCAGGCCGGCCAGGGGCAGCGTGGCCCCGTCGGACAGCTCCCGCACGTCGTCGGGCTCGCTCAGCGTGATGCCGCCGAAGATCTGGGAGCTCGTCGGCGACCAGCCCGCGGCCGGGTCGGACAGCAGGTGGCGGTCCTCGGGGTGGATCCAGGCCGGCACGTCCCGCGCGCCGCACACCGGGGCCACCGACCAGACGTGGTCGAGGTGACCGTGGGTGAGCAGCACCGCGACCGGCTTGAGCCGGTGCTCGCGCAGCAGCTCGTCGACCCCGTCCACGGCGTCCTGACCAGGGTCGACGATCACGCACTCCTCGCCCGCCGCGGGCGCGATGACGTAACAATTGGTCTGGAAGGCCCCTGCGGGGAAGCCTGCGATGAGCATCTGCCTCAGGTGATCTCGTCAAAAAAGCCAATGGGAATGTAACCGAAGGGTACCGGTGCGGGTCGCCGGGCTGCGAATCATCGCCCGTTGGCCGATACGATTCGCCCACCTCAGTTGATTGACTATGGGAGGCAAAGCGGTGGCCACGGGGAAGGACCGGCAGAAGCAGCTGGCACGCGAGCACCACGAGCGGCAGTTGCAGCGCCGCATCGAGCGCGAGCAGCGGGCCAAGCGCACCGCGATCATCGGCTCCACGGTGGGAGTCGTGGTCGTGGTAGGCGGCATCGTCGCCGCGGTCGCCCTGCTGGGCGGCGATCCGAACAACGAGGCAGCGGCGACGCCCACCGCCTCGGCGCAGGACACCTCCGCGCCTCAGGACACCGCCACGGCGGCCCCGGCGGCGCAGCCCAAGCCGTACGACCCGGCGACCGGCACGTGCGGATACGTGGCCGACACCGGCGGCGGCACGGTCAAGGACGTCGGCATGCCGCCGGCGAAGGTGTCGCCCAAGCCCGCCACGAAGACCATGACGCTGGTGACCAACCTGGGCGACATCAAGGTCGAGCTCGACAACGCCAAGGCGCCCTGCACGGTCAACTCGCTGGCGTTCCTGGCCAAGAAGAACTACTACGACGGCAGCAAGTGCCACCGGCTGGGCAGCGACAAGTTCCCGATGCTCCAGTGCGGTGACCCGACGGCCAAGGCCGACGGCAAGCCCGGGCAGGACGGCTCCGGCGGCCCCGGCTACGTGATGGCCGAGGAGAATCTCAAGGGAGCCACGTACAAGCGCGGCGTGATGGCGATGGCCAAGACGCAGGCGCCGGGCAGCACGGGCAGCCAGTTCTTCCTCGTCTATGGCGATATCGGTCTTACGCCCGATTACACGCCGGTGGGTACGATCACGAAGGGGCTCGACATCCTGGACAAGGTCAACAAGGCAGGCGTCATGGGTGACGCCGGGGACGGTACGGGAGCACCGAAGGAAACCGTCGAAATCAAAGACGTGACAATAGCTGGCAAGAGCTGACGTAATACAACAAGGGACAACATGTCCCGAAGGGTCTGATGGAAAGTGCGGGAGGACACGGTGAGCACCGACCCGTGGGGCCGGGTAGACGACGACGGCACCGTCTACGTGCGTACGGCTGAGGGAGAGCGCGCCGTCGGCTCCTGGCAGGCCGGTGAACCCGAGGAAGCGCTGGCATACTTCCATCGCAAGTACGACGAGCTGGCCGGCCAGGTGCAGCTGCTGGAGCAGCGGGTCAAGGGCACCGACCTGGCGCCCGCCCAGGCCGAGGCCAGCATCGTCAAGCTGCGCGAGGCCGTGGCCGAGGCGCACGCCGTCGGCGACCTGGGCGCGCTGACCGCCCGCCTCGACGGCCTGACCGAGCTCGTCGCGCACCGCCGCGAGGAGGTCAAGGCCGCCCGCGAGAAGGCGCGCGGCGAGGCCAGGGCGGTCAAGGAGCGCATCGTCGCCGAGGCGGAGCGCATCGCCGAGGAGACGACGCACTGGAAGTCCGGCGGCGAGCGGCTGCGCCAGATCGTCGAGGAGTGGAAGGCCGCCGACCGCATCGACCGGGTCACCGAGGCGGCCCTGTGGAAGCGGCTGTCGGCCGCCCGCACCGCGTTCGCCAAGCGCCGCAAGCACTACTTCGCGGGCCTCGACGAGCAGCGTGAGGGCATCCGCGCCACCAAGGAGCGCATCGTCCAGGAGGCCGAGGCCATCGCCGGCTCGACCGACTGGGGCGGCACGGCCGCGGCCTACCGCGACCTGATGCAGCAGTGGAAGAGCGCCGGCCGGGCCTCGCGCGAGGTGGAGGACGAGCTGTGGGCCCGCTTCAAGGGCGCCCAGGACGAGTTCTTCCAGGCGCGTTCGGCGGTGTTCGCCGAGCGTGACGCCTCGCTCGCGGCCAATGCCGAGGTCAAGGAGCAGCTGCTGGCCGAGGCGGAGAAGATCCTGCCGGTCACCGACGTGCGCACCGCCCGCGCCGCGCTGCGGCATCTCGTGGAGCGGTGGGAGGCCGCCGGCCCGGTGCCGCGCGACCAGCGCGACCGCCTGGAGGGCGGCCTGCGCAAGGTGGACGACGCCGTCCGCAGGGCCGAGGAGGCCGAGTGGAAGCGGTCCAACCCCGAGGCGCGTGCCCGCGCCCAGAGCACGGTCGACCAGCTCCGCACCTCGATCGAGCAGCTGGAGAAGCGTCTGGCCAAGGCACAGGACGCGGGCCGGGCCAAGGACGTCAAGGAGGCCGAGGAGGCGCTGGCCGCCCGCCGCTCGTGGCTGGAGGAGGCCGAGCGCACGCTGGCCGAGTTCAGCTGACCCGCTCCGCGGCCGGCTGGGGCTGACGCGCTCCGCAGCCGGCTCGGGCTGCCGGCTCATCAGCGGGCCGCGGGCTTTCGCGGGCGACGGGGGTCGCCTGCGGGTCCGCGCCGGGCGGCGCGCCGCCGTGCCGTACGGCTCGCGTTTCCGTACGGCGGGCGGGGTGTCAGCTTCCCGCGCCGCTGACCCGGTAGACGTCGAAGACGCCCTGGATGTTGCGCACGGCCTTGAGCACGTGGCCCAGGTGCTTCGGGTCGCCCATCTCGAAGGTGAACTTGCTGACCGCGACCCGGTCGCGCGAGGTGGTGACCGACGCGCTGAGGATGTTGACGTGCTGGTCGGACAGCGTGCGCGTGACGTCCGACAGCAGGCGCGGCCGGTCGAGGGCCTCCACCTGGATCGCCACCAGGAACACCGAGTCGTCGCCCGGTGACCAGCTCACCTCGACCAGGCGGTCCGGCTGCTCCTTGAGCTGCTGCACGTTCGTGCAGTCGGCCCGGTGGACCGACACGCCGTGGCCGCGCGTGACGAAGCCGACGATCTCGTCCCCGGGCACCGGGGTGCAGCACTTGGACAGGCGCACCCACACGTCGGCGTCGCCCGCGACGACCACCCCGGCGCCGCCGCCCCGGGGGCGGCCGCGCAGCCGCGTCGGCAGCGACGTCTCGGCGATGTCCTCCTCGGCGCTCTCCACCCCGCCGATGGAGCTCACGAGCTTCTGCACGACCGTCTGGGCGGCGACGTGGCCCTCGCCGACGGCCGCGTAGAGCGCCGACACGTCGGGGTAGCGCAGGTCGCGGGCGAGCGCCAGCAGCGACTCGCCGGACATCAGCCGCTGCAGCGGCAGCCCCTGCTTGCGCATGGCCCGGCCGATGGCCTCCTTGCCCGCCTCGATCGCGGTCTCGCGGCGCTCCTTGGAGAACCACTGCCGGATCTTGTTGCGGGCCCGGCCCGACTTGACGAACTTCAGCCAGTCGCGCGACGGCCCGGCGTCGGGCGACTTGGAGGTGAAGATCTCGACCGTGTCGCCGTTGCCGAGGCGCGACTCCAGCGGCACCAGGCGCCCGTTGACCCGCGCGCCGATGCAGCGGTGGCCGACCTCGGTGTGGACGGCGTAGGCGAAGTCGACCGGCGTCGCCCCCTCGGGTAGCGCCACCACCTGGCCGCGCGGGGTGAAGACGTACACCTCGGAGACGGACAGGTCGAAGCGCAGCGACTCCAGGAACTCGCCCGGGTCGGAGGTCTCCTTCTGCCAGTCGAGGAGCTGCCGCAGCCAGGCCATGTCGCTGCCCGGCTTGACCTTGCCCTGGGGGCCGGGAGCGGCGCCGACCTCCTCCTTGTACTTCCAGTGGGCGGCCACGCCGTACTCGGCCCGGTGGTGCATGGCGTGGGTGCGGATCTGCAGCTCCACCGGCTTGCCCTCGGGGCCGATGACCGTGGTGTGCAGCGACTGGTACATGTTGAACTTCGGCATCGCGATGTAGTCCTTGAACCGGCCGGGCACCGGGTTCCATCGCGCGTGGATCGTTCCGAGGGCCGCATAGCAGTCGCGCACGCTGTCGACGAGGACCCTGATGCCGACCAGGTCGTAGATGTCGTCGAAGGCGACGTCGCGGGCGATCATCTTCTGGTAGACGGAGTAGTAGTGCTTCGGCCGGCCCTTCACCACCGCGCGGATCTTGGCGTCGCGCAGGTCGCCGGAGACCTTCTCGATGACCTCCTGCAGGAACAGGTCGCGCCGCGGGGCCCGCTCCGACACCATGCGCGCGATCTCGTCGTAGCGCTTGGGGTAGAGCATGGCGAAGGCGAGGTCCTCCAGCTCCCACTTGATCGTGTTCATGCCCAGGCGGTGGGCGAGCGGGGCGAAGATCTCCAGCGTCTCGCGGGACTTCTGGTGGCGCTTGTGCTCGGGCAGGTAGCGCATGGTGCGCATGTTGTGCAGCCGGTCGGCCAGCTTGATGACGAGCACGCGGATGTCGCGCGACATCGCGACGACCATCTTGCGCACGGTCTCGGCCTGGGCCGCGTCGCCGAACTTGACCTTGTCCAGCTTGGTGACGCCGTCGACGAGCGAGCCGATCGTGTCGCCGAAGTCGGCGCGCAGCTCGTCCAGGCCGTAGGAGGTGTCCTCGACGGTGTCGTGCAGCAGGGCCGCGCACAGCGTCTCGTCGTCGGTGCCGAGCTCGGCCAGGATCGTCGCGACGGCCAGCGGGTGCGTGATGTACGGGTCGCCGGACTTGCGCTTCTGGTCGCGGTGGTGGTGCGCGGCGACCTCGTAGGCGCGCTCGATCAGGCGCAGGTCGGCCTTGGGATGGGTGGCCCGGACCGTGCGGAACAGCGGCTCCAGCACCGGGTTCATGGCCCCACCCCCAAACCGTCGCCGACGCGTCGCAGGGGTGCCGGCGGGCTCGGCACTTCCTGCGTCGGTTACGTCGGGTACGACCACATCACGGGGCACTCAGACTCCTTTAGTTCGAGTCCAGGTCCCCCAGTGTATCCAGGCGCGAAACCTGGCCTCCCGCGGGTCCGGCTCAGACGATCACCAAGGAGCGCAGGTCGACTCCCGTGAGACGCTCGCGCCCCTTGAGAAACGCCAGCTCCATGAGCATGGCCACGCCGACGACCTCCGCGCCGGCCCTGCGCACGAGCTCCACGGTCGCCTCGGCCGTGCCGCCGGTGGCGAGCACGTCGTCGACGATGAGCACCCGGTCGCCCTCGGTGAAAGCGTCGCGGTGCACCTCGATGGTCGCGGAGCCGTACTCCAGATCGTAGGACTCCTCGAGTGTTTCGGAGGGGAGTTTGCCCTTTTTCCGTACGGGCACGAATCCCGCTCCCGCGCGGTAAGCCACGGGCGCGGCCAGGATGAAGCCCCGCGCCTCGATGCCGACGATCTTGTCGACGGTGTGCAGCCCGGCCAGCTCGTCCACCACGGCGGCGAACGCCACGTGGTCGGCCAGCAGGGGGCTGATGTCCTTGAACAGCACGCCGGGCTTCGGGTAGTCGGGCACGTCCCTGATCCGGTCGAGGATCAGCGTGCGCAGGTCGGTCATGTCGGGACTCCTTCGGGAGGGGCTCGTCCGGCGGCTGACGGGCTCCATGATGACGCATCGATGACGCGCCGATGACGGGGGTGCGGCCGGGTGTCGGGGGCGGACGCGCGGCGGGGCGGGCCGGCGTGGTGCCGGCCCGCCCCGCGCGTCATGCTCAGCCCTTGGCGACGGCCGCGTTCTCGGAGCCCTTGGCTCCCTTGCCGCTCTTCTTGCCGCCTCCGCTCGCGGCGGCGACGCGCCGGGCGATGGCCTGGTACTTCGGCTCCCGCTCCTTCAGCGTCACCAGCAGCGGCGTGGCGACGCACAGCGAGGAGTAGGTGCCGACGATCATGCCGACGAACAGGGCCAGCGACAGGTCCTTCAGCGTGCCGGCGCCGAGCAGCGTGGTGCCGATGAACAGGATCGCCGCCACCGGCAGGATCGCGACCAGCGACGTGTTCAGCGACCGGATCAGCGTGTGGCTGAGCGCGTTGTTGGCCGCCATCGAGTACGTCTGCTTGGACGTCGTGCCCAGCTTGGCCGTGACTTCCTTGATCATGTCGAACACCACGACCGCGTCGTAGAGCGAGTAACCGAGGATGGTCAGGAAGCCCAGCAGCGTGGCCGGGGTGACCTCGAAGCCGGACCAGGCGTAGACGCCCGCCGTGATGATGAGGTCGTGGACGAGCGCGACGATGGCGGCCAGCGCCATCTTCGGCTCGAACGCCATCGACAGGTACAGGATGATCGCCAGCATGAACACGCCCAGGCCGATCCAGGCCTTCTGGGAGACCTCACCACCCCAGGAGGCGCCGATCGCCTGCACGTCGACCTCCTCCTTGACGTCATACTTCTGCTTGATGACGTCCTGCAGCTTGGCCCTCTCGCTCTCGGACAGGTCCTCGCTGGTGATGCGGTAGCGCTGGTTGGTCGTCTGGACGATCGGCTGGTGGACGCCCTGCTCGAGGAACGTGGCACGGACGTCCTGCACGGTCGTGGCCGTCGCCGGCTTGAACGAGATGACCGTGCCGCCCTTGAACTCCACGCCGAGGTTGAGCCCGTTGAAGAGCAGACCGGCGATGGAGATGATCAGCAGGAACCCGGACAGGCTGTACCAGAGCTTCCAGCGGCCGACGAAGTCGATGTCGATCTCGCCGCGGTAGAGGCGACGCCCCAGTCCCATGTCAGGCCTCCTGCGGGGTGGTCGTACGGCCGGCGGAGCCGGTGTGGTCGGCGCTCATGCGCTCGGAGTCGAGGCCGGACAGCGGGTGTCCCTTGGCGAAGAACTTCAGCCTGGCGAGCACCGCGATGAACGGCTTCGTGAACATGAAGACGACCAGGATGTCGATGAGGGTGGTCAGGCCCATGGCGAACGCGAAGCCCGCCACGCCGCCCACGGCCAGCGCGTAGAGCACGACCGCGGCGATGAACATGACGGCGTCGGCGATCAGGATCGTGCGCCGGGCGCGGACCCAGGCCACCTCGACGGCCGCGCGCAGCGTCCGGCGGCCTTCCTTCATCTCGTCGCGGATGCGTTCGAAGTACACGATGAAGGAGTCGGCGGTGATGCCGATGGAGACCACCAGGCCGATGATGTGCGGCAGCGAGAGCCGGAAGTTGGCGTTGTGGCCGAGCACGACCACCGCCGTGTAGGTGAGGATCGAGGCGACCACGAGGCTCAGCACGGCGACGATGCCGAGGCCGCGGTAGTAGAGCAGGCTGTAGACCACCACGAGCGCCAGGCCGATGACGCCGGCGATCAGGCCGCCCTGGAGCTGGTCCTGGCCGAGCGTCGAGGACACCGTCTCCACCGAGCTGCGGGTGAACTTCAGCGGCAGCGCGCCGTACTTGAGCTGCTCGGCCAGATCGGTGGCGCTCTTCTGGTCGAAGCCGCCGGTGATCTCGGCGCGGCCGCCGGGGATGGCGCTGATGATGTTGGGGGCGGTGATGACGACGCCGTCGAGGACGACCGCGACCTTGTTGCGGGGCTCGGGCGCGCTGACGGCCTGGCCGGTCAGCGTGGCCCACGCGCTCGCGCCCTTGGACTTGAAGTCGAGCTGGACGAGCCACTCGGTGGTGCCTTGGCGGACACCCGAGGAGGCGGTGTCGATGTCGGTGCCGACGACCTTGGCCTTGTCGAGGACGTACTTGTAGCTGCCGTCGCTCTCACAGGCCGCGTACTGCTTGTTCGGGTCGTCCTGGACGCCCTGGCCGCGCTTCTTCGGGTCGGCGCAGTCGAGGCTCTGGAACTGCTTGAGCACCGCCGGGTCGATGCCCGTGGTGTCGATGCCGGAGTCGGCCGGCCGCTGCGTGGCGCTCGGCGAGGGAGCGGCGGTCGGCGTCGCCTTCGCGTTCTGGCCCTTCTTCTGCTGCTGCTCCGTCCGCGCGCCCCGGGTGCTCTGCGGCTTGGCGGAGTCGGCCGTGGCGGCGGGCGTCGGCGCGGTCAGCGCCGAGGACAGCGCCTTGCCCGTCGGGGACACGGACGGGCCCGGCGTGCCCGCCGAGCGGCTGGAGGTCGTCTGCGGCCTGGCCGACGGCGACCCCGTGCCGGACGGCGAGGCCGAGCCGGAAGGAGTGGCGCCCGGGGACGGCGCCTGGGTGGGGAGCTCCTGCGGGAGCTGCGTGGCCTCCATGGCGAGAACCTGGCGGAAGCGCAGCTCCGCGGTGGTCGAGACCAGACCGATCGCCTCGTTCTGCCCAACGCCCGGGATCGAGATGATGATGTTGTCGCCGGACTTGGCGACCTCCGCGTCGGAGATGCCGTTGCCGTTGACCCGGTCACGGATGATGTTGACCGCGCGGTCGAGGATCTCCTCGGGCGGAGCCGCACCGTTCTGGGTCACGGGTGACAGGGTCACCGTGGTGCCGCCGGCGAGATCGAGTCCGAGCTTCGGCGTGAACGCCTTCTGCAGGAACATCGTCCCGCCCAAGGCGAGGATGAGCGCCAGGAGCAGCAGGAGCGTCCGCCCCGGCTTGCTGTGGCTGCTGGTCGGTCGGGCCACTGGTCGTCAGTTCTTTCGGATAGAGGTTTGTCGCAGAAGCCTAGTCAGGACTTCGTGGTGTCCTGGCCGTCGTTGCGCTCGGGGGTCGTGCCGGTCGTGCCGGTGGTGCCGTCCTTGTCCGTGTCGGCGGTGCCGGACACGCCATCCGTCAGAGGCTCGTCGGCCACGGGCTCATCGACCACGGGGTCGCCGGGGGTGACGACACGGCCGATCGCGGCCTTCACCCACCGCGTCTCGATGCCAGGGGCCACTTCGAGGACCACATCGTCATTCTCCACCGTCACCACGGTGCCGAACAGGCCCGTCGTGGTCATCACCCGCGCCCCGGGGGTCAGGCTGTTCTGCATCTGAGCCGCTTCCTGCTGACGCTTGCGCTGCGGACGAATCAGCAGGAAGTAGAACACCACCGCGATAAGTATCAGCGGCAGGATACTCGTGAGTTGACCCGTGTTCATAAGGGGCGACCTTCCATTGTCGTACAAGAAGTTGACACCGGCGTCGCGCCGGAAATTCCGGGCGGTGCCTCCGGGGCCGCGCCGCTCAGCCCGTCAGCCTACACAGCCAGCCAAGCCACGGAGTGTAGGCCGTTGTTGCGAAACGCGGCAACGAGGCAGCGTTTCGCCGCGCGGGGAAGTTCCCAATTTGAAACGGTTGCAACCGTTCTGTAATCAGTCGAAAAGCGGTGCTCCGAAGGCGTCGGGGGGTGGCGTCAAACCGAGGTGTTGCCAGGCCGCGGCGGTCGCGACCCGGCCGCGCGGGGTCCTGGCCAGCAGGCCCTGCCGTACGAGGAACGGCTCGGCGACCACTTCGACGGTCTCGGGCTCCTCCCCCACCGCGACGGCCAGTGTGGACAGGCCGACCGGTCCGCCGCCGAACTTGCGCAGCAGCACCCCGAGCACCGCCCGGTCGAGCCGGTCGAGCCCTTCGGCGTCCACCTCGTACAGGTCGAGGGCGGCGGAGGCGACGTCGCGGTCGATGACGCCGCCGGCGCGCACGTCGGCGAAGTCGCGCACCCGGCGCAGCAGCCGGTTGGCGATGCGGGGCGTGCCGCGTGAGCGGCGGGCGATCTCGTAGGCGCCCTCGGGGGGCAGGGCCACGCCCAGCAGCCGCGACGAGCGGTGGAGCACCTGCTCCAGCTCGTCGACCTCGTAGAAGTCCATGTGGGCGGTGAAGCCGAAGCGGTCGCGCAGCGGGGCGGGCAGCAGCCCGGCCCGGGTGGTCGCGCCGACCAGGGTGAACGGCGCGATCTCGAGCGGGATGGCGGTCGCGCCGGGCCCCTTGCCGACGACGATGTCGACCCGGAAGTCCTCCATCGCGAGGTAGAGCATCTCCTCGGCGGGCCGGGCCATCCGGTGGATCTCGTCGATGAACAGCACCTCGCCCTCGGCCAGCGTCGACAGGATGGCCGCGAGGTCACCGGCCCGCTCCAGGGCGGGCCCCGAGGTGATGCGGAGCGGGGCGCTCAGCTCGGCCGCGATGATCATAGCCAGTGTGGTCTTGCCGAGTCCGGGAGATCCGCTCATCAGCACGTGGTCGGGCGGCCGGTTGCGCCGCAGGGCGCTCTCCAGCACGAGTGAGAGCTGCTCGCGGACGCGGCCCTGGCCGATGAACTCGCTGAGCTTCTTGGGGCGTAGCGCCGCCTCGATCTGCAGCTCGTCGCCTTCGGCGTCGGGCGACACGAGGTCCCGATCCAGGCTCACTTCCCCGTCCCCCTCACGGTCCGCGTCACGCTCGGCCTCGCGCTCCGCCTTGCGGCCGGGCTCACGGCCGGCCGCGCGCGCTCTGCCCCGCCGCGTCGGGTGCGGGGGCTCTGCGAGAGTACGGCACCCGCGCCCTCCGTGCCCCTCCAGGGCTCGCCGGGTCCTCCGGAACGCGGCCCCGGGCGGCCGTGGGCCGGTGCCCGGCGCGACGGGCTCGGGGGCGGCATGATCGGGAGCGACATGATCGCGAGTGCTGCCGTCGCGGGCGTGATCGGGAGCGGCCGGGTCAAGGACGATGCTGTCAGGGGCGGTGCCGTCGGGGACAGGGCCGGGGGCGGTGGGGTCATCGGACGCTCAGGGCACGCAGGGCGGACTTGAGGAGCGCGGCGACCTGCGGCTCGCGGCCCTCGGCGGCGTCGGCCTCGGCCTGCGGCTCGACGGCGAGGATCGCCTCGTCGGCGTCCTTGGCGGAGTAGCCGAGGCCCACGAGCCCGGAGTGGACCTGCTCGCGCCACAGCGGGGCGGGGCGGTCGCCGTTGAGCGCGGCGTCGACGGCGGCGGCGGGCGTGCCGAGGCGGTCCTTGAGCTCCAGCACGATGCGCTGGGCGCCCTTCTGGCCGATGCCGGGCACCTTGGTGAGGGCCTTGAGGTCGGCGGCGGCGACGGCGACGCGCAGCGCGTGGGGCGTGTGGACGGCGAGCATGGCCAGGGCCAGCTTGGGTCCGACGCCGCTGGCCGTCTGGAGCAGCTCGAACACGGCCCGCTCGTCCTCGGTGGCGAACCCGTACAGGGTGAGGGACTCCTCGCGCACCACCAGCGACGTGGACAGCCGCGCCTCCTCCCCGACCTTGAGCCGGGCCAGCGTGCCGGGCGTGCAGTGAGTGAGGATGCCGACGCCGCCGACCTCGATCACCGCGCCGTCGGGCGCGATGGCGGCGACCCGGCCGGCCACTGAGGCGATCACGGCGTCACGTCCTTCTCACGTCCGGCACCGGTACGGCCGGCCGCGCCGGTTCGGCTTGTCGTCCCCGTACGGCTTGTCGTCCCGGTACGGCCTGCGGTGGCCAGTGCCTGGGCCAGGCGGTGCTGGGCGCCGCCGCGCCACACGTGGCAGATGGCCAGGGCGAGGGCGTCGGCGGCGTCGGCGGGCTTCGGCATCTCCTTGAGCCGCAGCAGCCGGGTCACCATGGCGCCGATCTGCTTCTTGTCGGCCGTGCCGCTGCCGGTGATGGCGGCCTTGACCTCGGACGGCGTGTGCAGGGCGACCGGCAGGCCGCGCCGGGCGGCGCAGAGGACGGCGATGCCGGCGGCCTGCGCGGTGCCCATGACGGTGCGGACGTTGTGCTGGCTGAAGACCCGCTCGACCGCGACGGCGTCGGGCCGCACCTCGTCGAGCCACTGCTCGATGCCGGCCTCGATGCCGACCAGGCGCGCGCCCAGCTCCTCGTCGGCTCCGGTGCGCACCACCCCGACGGCCACCAGGGACAGCGGCGCGCCCGGACGACCCTCGACCGCTCCCACGCCGCACCGGGTCAGTCCCGGGTCGACGCCCATCACTCGCACCGTCGCGCCTCCCGCTCGTTCTCGCCCGCCGCCTGTCACGGCGCCCGTCACGTCCACCCGTCACGGCGCTCGTCACGTCCGCCCGTCACGGCGCCCGTCACGTCCGCCTGTCGCAGCGTCCGTTCGCGTCCGCCGAACAGGTGTTCGGCACGAGACTCTACCCCGGCTGACGTGCCCGCGCACCGGGAAACGCCCGCGCGCGGGATGACGGCCGCCCGGCGGGGAGACGGCCGGACGCCCGTCCGCGCGGGGGGTCGCTCCTCCGCACGAGGGGCGCGCCGGCGGGGTTCGTCAGAAGTAGTCGAGCATGTACGGCTGGGCGGCGAAGGCGGTGTCCAGGGCCTCGTCGTGCGCGTCGTCCCCGGACAGGAGGCCGCTGCGGCGCAGCGTCGCCGTGGGGATCCCGGCGTAGAGCGCGGACAGGCCGTTGATGCCGAGGGCGGGCCCGGCGCCGGCGCCCGCGTCGGCGGACAGGGCCTTGGCCTCGCCCCGGCCGCCGGAGACCGTGATCCGCCAGCGCCCGGTGTTGCCGGGGCGTACCGGGTCCTCGACCTCGACCGTCGTGTCCAGCGTCGCGCCGGCCGGGAATCCCCTGCGCTCCACCGCCGCCGCCACGTCGATCACCCGGAACATCCACCGCACCATCGTGACCTCCTCCTCCGACCGCTCGCGCAGCAGCCAGCGGACGGGGTCGTCCGGGGCCAGCACGGCCGTGACGGTCTTGGCGACCGAGGAGGCGGAGCCGACCAGCGACCACAGGGCGCGGGCGGTCTCCTCGGAGCCGGCGACGAGGTTGTCGACGCGCATGCGGTCGCCGTCCCAGCGGTACACGGCGTAGCCGTCGGGGGCCAGGTAGAGGAAGTCGTCCTCGCGGCCCAGCCAGTGGGCCCAGGTCCGCTCGTCCCGGGAGATCGGGCCGGAGGCGCGGGCCTCGCCGTGCAGGCGGTGCAGCAGGGCGACGACCTCGGCCGCGTCGCGGGCGTCCATGCGGCGCACCGGCACGTCGCCCGACGGCCTGATCGTGCGCAGCGCCTCGGTGGGGATGGTGACCAGGTGCTGGGCGCCCGCGTGCTCGTATCCCGTCGCCCGGTAGACGGGGGTGGTGGCCGGGTAGAGCGCGGAGACCGCGTCGCCCAGCTCGGCCGCCCTGCCGACGACGGCCCGCATGAGCATGGTGCCGACGCCCCTCCCCCGGTACTCGGGGTTGACCGTGACGGCCGCGACGCCCGCGAGGGGCTGCGGCCTGCCGTGCCACCACTGGGTGAAGCCCCGCACCCTGGCGGCTCCGGCCAGCCTGCCGCCGTCGAACACGCCCAGGTAGCGGCCCCCGTTCAGGTCGGGGGTGGCGAGGGCGCGCCAGCTCTCCCGCTCGGCGGGCGGGACCGGTCCGAACGAGCGCCTGCGGACGTCGAGCATGGCGTCGATGTCATCGGGGGTGAGGTCGCGAATCTCCACAATGGGACAACCTACGCAGCGGACGAGGGGTTCCGCGAACCGGCCCGTGGCGTCCCCGCGCCGATGGCCAGGCGGTGCAGGTACAGCACCTGGGCGGCGCCGGCGGCGAGCAGCGCGACCAGCATGACCGGCAGCGGCGTGGACAGGCCGGCGTCGGCCACGCCGCCGTACTCGCTGATGCTGAGGAACTGGGCGGCGGGGGCGGTGGTCAGACCGGGGTCGTGGACGACGAGGAGCGGCCAGAGGAGGTCCTGGCCGTTGAGGAGGGTGACGACGCCGACGAGCACGGCGGCCATGGGCAGCGACGGCATCACCACGCCGCCGGCGAAGTCGCCGCCGGAGCGCTCGGCCAGCCCCTTGCACAGCAGCGTGAGCACGAACAGGCACGGGACGCTGACCAGCACCGGTGGTACGAGGGAGACGAAGGTGTCGATCAGGCCCATGTTGCGGATGTCGTTCCAGCCGGCCACGCTGAGCGGGCCGACGCCGACGAACAGCCAGGGCGCGAACAGGAGCAGCAGCCACTCGCTGCGCCGGCCGAGGGGCCGCAGCCCGCCGATGCCCAGGGCGCCCAGGTAGGCGACGCCCACGGAGACCACGGCGCCGACGAGGGCGGGAACCCACGTGTTGACCTGGGTGGCGATGCCGCCCTCCCGCCCGTCGGAGGCTCTGGTGAGGGCCGTGAGCCAGGGCCAGGTGAGGGCGAGGGTGACGGCGGCGTAGGCGACGACGGCGGCGATGCCGGTGGCCCGCCCCGCGGCGGAGACGCCTCGCCCGCCGCCGTCCGGCTCCTCGGAGGAGCCGTGGCGCGCGCCGTACGGGGACGCGCCCGTGGTGGACGCGGGGCCGTACCCGGTCGTCCCGGGCCCGTGGCCGGCGGGGACAGGACCGGAGGAGGCGTACGCGCCGGGCGGGGCGGAGGGGCCGGGCGGGGCGGAGGGGCCGGAGGCCCCGGCCGGTACGGCGAAGGCGCCGGGGCCCGCCGGGGCGTCCTCCGGCTCGTACGGCAGGGCGGGGCCCTTCGGGGTGACCCAGAGGCGGACGCCGGTCGCCACCACGATGACCGCCGCCACGAGGCCGAGCACGCCCAGGGTGATTCCCGTGAGCGTTGCGACGGCCGCGCCCAGGCCCGGCCGGGCCTGGACGAACGCCTCGGTGTACTGGAGGCCCGCGAGGGTCCGCGTGGACCGGGAGACTCGCGTCATGACCGTCGTGACGGTGAAGGTCTGGAGGGCCGCCGCGACCGTGGCGAGCGCGACGACGGCGCCCACCGCGAGCATGCTGCGCGTCACGGCGCCGCCGCGCAGCGCCGGAAGGAACGCCATCACGGCCAGCGCGCACACGACGCCGAACGTGGCGGCGCCGAGGATCAGCCGCAGCCCGCCCGGGGCCGTGGCGGGGTCGCGGAGCGCGTTGACGAGCGTGACCGGCCCGGAGGCGCCCTCGGTGAGGCCGTGCAGCCAGGCGACGGCGACGGCGGCCGGGGAGAAGACCACGGGGGCGAGCGACAGCACGACCAGGCCGGCGCGCCGGAGCCCGGTGCCGGCCCGGTCGAGCGCCATCGCGAGCAGCGGCCCCGCGACCAGCGCGACCGGCAGGGGCACGAGCACCAGCGACAGGCTGAACCCCAGGGCGCCCCAGAACGCGTCACCCGAGCCGAGTAGGCGCGTGTAGTTGTCCAGGCCCACGAAGGTGAGAGGGGTGAGCGTGCCGCCGGACTGCAGACTGAGCTGGATCGTCTGGACGGTGGGCAGCAGCAGCGTGATCAGCATCCCGAGCCCGGCGGGCATGAGGAGCACCCAGCCGAGTGGGGAGGACGGGGGTCGGGGAAGGCTGTCGGAGGTCACGTCCCCCGACCCTACGCCGATCTCGGAGCGCCCTGCACGCCGTGGACGCCGGAGATGCGGGTGCCCGGCCCGGGGAACGGCCTGGAGGGCTCCCGGGAGGCCGCAAAGCGGTCCCGGGCATCCCGGAAGGCGTTCCCGGCTTCGGTGGGGCAAGGCGCCCCGTAGCGTCCCGGAGAGCCGCCCGTGTGCGGGCGGCTCCGGGGCTGGAGGGAAGCGGGAGGCTCAGGCCTCCAGCTTCTCCATGATGTCGTCGGAGACGTCGAAGTTGGCGAAGACGTTCTGGACGTCGTCGCTGTCCTCCAGCGCGTCGATGAGGCGGAACACCTTGCGGGCGCCGTCCTCGTCGAGCGGCACCGTCATGGTCGGCATGAAGCCCGACTCGGCCGAGTCGTAGTCGATGCCGGCCTCCTGCAGCGCCTTGCGCACGGGGACGAGGTCGCCGGCCTCGGAGACGACCTCGAAGGAGTCGCCCAGGTCGTTGACCTCCTCGGCGCCCGCGTCGAGCACGGCCATCAGGACGGTGTCCTCGTCGAGGCCGTTCTTGGGCACGATCACGACGCCCTTGCGGTTGAACATGTACGACACCGAGCCCGGGTCGGCCAGGGAGCCGCCGTTGCGGGTCAGCGCGACGCGCACCTCGGAGGCGGCGCGGTTGCGGTTGTCGGTGAGGCACTCGATGAGCACCGCGACGCCGCCGGGCGCGTAGCCCTCGTACATGATGGTCTGCCAGTCGGCGCCGCCGGCCTCCAGGCCGCCGCCCCGCTTGCGGGCCCGCTCGATGTTGTCGTTGGGCACGGAGTTCTTCTTCGCCTTGAAGATGGCGTCGAAGAGGGTGGGGTTGGCGTCGGGGTCAGGGCCACCGGTCCGGGCCGCCACCTCGATGTTCTTGATGAGCTTCGCGAACAGCTTGCCGCGCTTGGCGTCGAGCGCGGCCTTCTTGTGCTTCGTCGTCGCCCATTTGGAGTGGCCGGACATTACCTAGAGCTCCCTCACCATGTCTACGAAGTATCGGTGCACCCGCGTGTCCCCCGTGAGCTCCGGGTGGAACGAGGTCGCGAGCAACGGCCCTTGACGGACCGCGACGATCCTATCCCCAGGCTCGGCCATGCCCAGCACCTTGACGTCCGGTCCGACGGATTCGACCCAGGGAGCGCGGATGAACACCGCGTGCACGGGCTCGCCCGCGAAGTCGAGGTCGGCCTCGAAGGAGTCGACCTGGCGGCCGAAGGCGTTGCGCCGGACGACCATGTCGATGCCGCCGATGGTCTGCTGGCCGGACACGCCGTCCTCGATGCGGTCGGCGAGCATGATCATGCCGGCGCAGGAGCCGTAGGCGGGCATGCCGGCCTTGACGCGCCCGCGCAGGGGTTCGAGCAGCTCGAAGGTGTCGGCGAGCTTCCACATCGTGGTGGACTCCCCGCCGGGGATGACGAGCCCGTCGACGGCCGCCAGCTCGGCCGGCCTGCGCACGGCGACGGCCGTCGCGCCGGCCTCGGTGAGCATCCGCAGGTGCTCGCGCACGTCGCCCTGCAGGGCGAGCACCCCGATGGTGGGCGGGCGGCTCGCGGGCGCTCCGGCGGGCTCACTGGCGGGCACGCTGGCGGGCACGGTGGCGGGCACGGTCGTCCTTCCGTCGGGGTGCGGGGTCCGGTTCATTCAACACCACCGTGGGGCGGTGTCTTCCGCCGGGGATCGGGCGGGCGCCCGATCGCGCCACGGCACGCCGGGATCAGGCGGTGGCCACCTCGTGGACGGTGTGGCCGAGGTCCACGCGCGTCAGGGACCGCAGGTGGTGGCGGCGGGCGTACAGGACGGTCATGCCGGCCGCGCAGCAGAGGGCGCCGAGGACGTACGGCACGGTGACGCCGATCTCCTCGCCCAGCTTGGTGGCGATGAACGGGGCGAGCGCGCCGCCCATCCAGCGGACGAAGTTGTAGCCGGCGGAGGCGACGGGCCGGGGCGCGTCGGAGACCTCCATGGCCGACTCCGTGAAGACGGTGTTGTTGAGGCCGATCGGGATGCCGGACAGGATCGTGCAGACGATGATCCCGGTGCGGGCGCCGGCGCCGGCCGACACGGCGATGCCGATCTGGAGCACGGCGAGCAGGGCGAGCGCGAGGTGCAGCACGTTCACGGAGCCGATGCGCCGCTGGAGCGGTGGCGCACCGAGGACGGAGGCCAGCGCCACGCAGACGCCCCAGCCGAAGAAGACGGCGCCGATGCCGTACGGCGACATGCCGAGGATGAACGGCGTGAGCGCGAGGACGGTGAAGAACGCGAAATTTTGAACTCCTCTCCGGCTTGAAAGGCCGGAGACTCTCCCGTCGCGTCGCGGTCAGGCGGCGTACGGGGGTTGACGCTTCACCGACCGGGTATCCCTGAGGTCTCCACGTCCTGACACCGCAGTTCCTGCGGCGTTTGCGATATTGATCGCGGCGTTGTGGTCGGCGTTGCCGATCCAGCCGCAGGCAGGGCTGGTACAGGAGATCACCGCCTGACTGACGCGAGCGGCCGCATCACGGTGCCCGCACCGGTGACAGGTCTGCGAAGTTCCGGCGGCGGGACCTTCACCACCTGGCCGCCGCGATCGGCGGCCTTGTAGGTGAGCAGGGCCACTGTGCGACCCCACGCCTGTTCGCTGATGGCCCGGTTCAGCCCGGCCTTTTGGGCAACGTTGCGGCCGGGCGCCTGAGCGGTGCCCTTCGCGGAGCGGACCATGCGGATGATCCGCAGGTCCTCTACCACGATCACGCTGAAGGTAGCGGCGAGTTCGGTGGTGGTTTGGTGCTGCCAGTCGACGGCCCTGCGCTTGGCTGTCGCGCGAAGCCTGGCAATCTGGCCGTAGGTGCGCATGATCCGCTTGGAGCTAGGCGTTCCCATGCGGCGGGATGCCTTCTGGCGGGCGGCTTTGCGCTCCAACCGGCGTAGGCGTTCCCGCTGCCCGCCGCTCAGCCATGGACCGTGCTCGCGGATCGTGGCGTCCGACAACGCCAACGCAACCGTGATACCCCGGTCGATCCCGACCCGCTCACCGCGATGCGGTGATGCGCAGATCGCGGGCTTGAGGCACGTCCACCGCCATCCGACTGCGGCGGGTCTTGTACGTGGGGCGCCGGGCCGGGTGATTGGGGTTGAGGTAGTTGGCCCAGGCTTGCCGGTAGGTCTTCAACACCGCCTGGGCGGCCTGGGCGGGCAACCGCCCCATCCAGTCGATCTCTTCGCGCCGTTCGAATCGCCACGTCACACTCCTTGACGGTGGCGAAGCGACCCTGGCGGAAGGTGACGTACTCATGCAGGAGGTTCCACAAGGCGCGGGCGGTGTGGGCTTGGCCGTCCAGCACGGCAGCCTGCGTCGCGTTGAGGTCAAGTCGCGCCACATGCGCCCTGGCCCGAGCCCTGTTCTCCACAACATGATCGTATCGTTCGGTTCATGTCGCCGCAGTGGAAGCCGAATCCCGATGTGCGCGTCTGACGGCACGTCGTCCACCACCCTCATGCCCGCTTTTGGTGTTCGTCACGAAATACCGGCTTCGCCCTCGGGTGCGGGCTCACCCAGACTCATCCGGCCTCATACGCGGTTGGTGTCCATCGGTGCAAAGTTCGCCTCAGGCTTCCTCCAGACCCCGCTTCACGACGACGCCCTTGCCCCCGGCTCGGAGTTGGCACCACCCTTTCCTCCGGGAACCTTTCGCTCCCAGGCAGTCGCCCATGCTGGGCGCACAACGCGAGGAGCGGCGGCCGCCGGGGGGGGGGGCGCGCGGGGGGCC